>JAICQI010000073.1 GCA_025937955.1 Pyrinomonadaceae bacterium | reverse complement strand
GGAGCAGCTTGAGGATGATGTTCTCGACGTCTTCACCTACGTAACCTGCTTCGGTCAGCGTCGTGGCATCGACGATCGTGAAGGGAACTGCGAGCATGCGCGCGAGCGTTTGCGCCAGCAATGTTTTGCCGGTTCCGGTCGGACCGATCAGCAGAATGTTTGCTTTCTGGATCTCGACGTCGGAACGCCGGCGGCCGAGCTCGATTCGTTTGTAGTGTTGATAAACAGCGACGGCCAGGCGCTTCTTCGTTTCCTCCTGGCCGATGACGTATTCGTCGAGAAAGTTTTTGATCTCGCCGGGCTTGGGCAGCGGCGGGCGAGTGGCTACTGACTCTGCCTGCTGATCGTCGGTGATGATCTCGTTGCAGATGTCGATGCACTCGTTACAAATGTAAACAGTGGGACCGGCAATGAGCTTCTTAACTTCGTTCTGCGACTTGCCGCAGAACGAGCAGCGGAGAGTATCATCAGTTCGTCTCACCATAATCTAGTTGATGAAGCTCCTTTGGGGGACAGCGCGGTCTACTCTCGGTGCGCGATGACCTCGTCTATTAAACCATATTCCTTGGCCTGCATGGCAGACATAATTTTATCCCGTTCCACATCGCGTTCGACTGTGTCGTACGACTGACCGGTATGCTTGGCGATGATTTGGGAGGTGAGCTCGCGCATCCGCAGGATCTCTTCTGCCTGGATGCGGATGTCTGTTGCCTGACCTTGTGATCCGCCTGATGGTTGGTGAATGAGGATACGCGAATTAGGAAGGGCGAAACGTTTTCCTTTGGCGCCTGCGGCTAAGAGCAGGGCCCCCATCGATGCGCATTGTCCGACGCATATGGTCGTAACATCCGGGCGAATGAATTGCATCGTATCGTAGATCGCCATTCCCGCGGTGATCGAACCACCAGGAGAATTGATATAAAGGTTGATATCTTTTTCGGGGTCTTCAGCTTCGAGAAAAAGCAGTTGGGCTACGATTAGGTTGGCAATCTGATCGTCGATCGGGGTACCCAGGAAAATAATATTGTCTTTCAGTAGTCGTGAGTAAATATCGAAGGCGCGCTCGCCTCGCGAAGTTTGCTCCACGACCATTGGGACTAGAGCCATACAATCTAACCTCTTTCAAATACCATCCATGCTGAGTTTGAGGGATGGGTCGCTACTCTTCTTTGGGAGCGTCTTCCGCTTCCTTCGGTTCAGTCCATTCCGCGTCAGTGACGCGTGCATTTTCGATCAAAAGATCAAGCGCTTTACGATTGCGCAATCTTTGCGCGATGCTACGTTCGCCTCCATTCTTTGTCAAGGCAGCACGCACTTGCTCTATTGATTGTTGTGAAGCAGTTGCGAACGACTGGATCTCTGCTTCAACTTCCTCTTCCGAGACAGTGATATTCTCAGCTTCGGCAATCTTCTCCATCAGCATCGTAGCGCGTACATCTTCCACTGCCTGCACCTTCAACTCTTCACGGGCACTTTCCCAATCCAGCTGCGCGGTTCGTGGATCGATGCCCCGATTCATCATCTGGCGCGCGACCTCCTCCATGCGATGCACGGTTTGTTGTTCGACGAGACTCTCCGGCACTTCGAACTGGTGCGCCGCCACCAGCTTACGCACGACTTCCCCGCGCATCTGATGATCGGATTCAGCCGTTGCTCTGGCCTCGAGATCTTCACGCACCTTTGTTCTCAGCGTGGCGACGGAGTCGACTTCACCGCCAAGACTCGTGGCCCACTCGTCGTCGAGTTCGGGCAATTCTTTCTTTCGCACCGCGGTGACCTCTGCGGCGTACTCCACTTTCTTGCCTGCCAGGCCTGGAGAGCTGAAGTCTTGCGGGTAATCGACGAGGAAAGTCTTCGTCTCCTCCGCTCTGACGCCGGTGAGGTTCTCAGTAAACTCCTGCTGTACACCGGGTCCACCGAGCACTACTTCGACGTCGTCAACTTTGATCTCTTCCGCTTCGGGTTCGTCAGCAAATTTGCCACGCGCATTGATCGTTACGGTGTCGCCGAGCTCCGAGGCGCGATCTTCGACGGGCATGAACGCTGCTGTTGAATTGCGAAACTCGTCGATTACTCTGTCGATGTCAGCGTCGGTAATGGGGCGAAGGCGGCGAGTAACTTCCAGTCCTTTATATTCGCCCAGCGTGATTTCCGGCAGGACTTCGAGGCCGACCTTGACGGTAATGGCTTCGTCACCCAGGTGCTCGAGTGCTTCGGTATTGTCTAACTCTACGTTGGGCTCTCCGATCGCGTGAATCGAGTGTTCGGCGATGGCGTTATTGACAGCATCGGGCAGCAGTTCGCGAATGACGTCGCTTCTGATCTCGCTTTTGTAGCGAGTGCGGACGACTGAAGTTGGCGCGTGTCCGGGACGAAAGCCGGGGACGGTCGCGGCTTTGCTGTACTGTTTGCTGATACGATCGTAGGCGCTGCGAATCTCTTCCGGCTCGATCTGGATTCTGATCTCCTTGCGAGTTGGGGAGACGTCAATTAGTTCATTTTTCATGTTGTGATTTCAGTCCTAATGGTGCGAAAGGGGGGACTCGAACCCCCACACCTTTCGGTACCAGATCCTAAGTCTGGCGCGTCTGCCAATTCCGCCACTTTCGCATGCGAAAAGCGCACTGAAGGATAGCACAGAGAATTGACCACGGATAAACGCGGATCGCTACGGATTAACGTACGCGATAATCGAGCCGTGGCTTGCCGAGGAAATCTTTGCCGGTTTGTTTGGTGATCAGGCCGAGTTGTTCGAGTTCGAAGTAGGCGCGCTGGATTTCGCCTTTGTCGACGGAGAGTTTTTGGGCGAGGGCGGCGGGAGAGGGAAGGATGTCGCCGGAGCTGAGGGTCTTGTTGTGGATCTGGGTCTGTATCTGTTCGCGGACTTGCGCGTAGACGGGGTTGTGCGACAGATCCTTGAGTTCGATGTTCATAGTGTGCGTGTCACTTTTGACAGCGAACGCGGCGCGTCTGGATTGAGTCCTTTTGCTTCGGCCAGGAGCGCCGCGAACAGTTGACCGGGAATGATATAGGGAATGGGGGCGAGAAACTCATCAATCTCGCGCGACATGACGATCGATCTCGTACACATGCTCGCCGCCTCGATGTCGCTGGTGATCGCCAGGGTGTCCGCGTGCAACTCTCGCAGACGCTCGATCAAACTCTTCACGCCGGGCAACATCACTCCGGGCGGCGCGAAAAGTATCACTGGAAAATGTCGCTCAACCATCGCGAGTGGACCGTGCAGAAAGTCCGCCGATGAAAAACGCTCGGCGACTACGTAACACGTCTCCATCAGTTTCAACGCCAGTTCGTACGCATTCGCGTAGGCAAGGCCACGTCCGACCACGACACAGTTTTCCATGAAGACATAACGTTGGACGAGCTCCACGATTGCGGGCTGCTGTTCGAGCGCGCCGGCAACGAACGCGGGAATCGCTTCGTAGGAAAACGATGGTCGTTGTTGGGCCAGTTCTGCAGCCAGCATATAGAAGAGGAGCATCTGGCCGGTGAAAGTCTTGGTGGCCGCGACGGAACGCTCTTTTCCACCGTGCGTGAGTAGCGTTTCGTCGACGATGCCGGTCATCGAAGATCCGGGTTCGTTTGTGATGCCGACCGTGTATGCGCCCGAGCGTCGCGCGCTTTCGAGCACGCGATTGATGTCTTCGCCTTCGCCTGATTGCGACACGCCGACAACAAGGGCATGGTCCAGCTTAAGTTGCGCGTTGTAGATCGTGTAAACGGATGGCGCGGAAAGAGAGACCGGAATGCCGGTGGTAATTTCGAGCAGGTAGCGGCCAAAAAGCGCTGCGTTATCAGAGCTGCCGCGCGCGACGAGTACGATCAGATCAATGTCGCGCGATTTCAGGACGTTGCCGAGTTTAGAGATCTTGACGCGCTCTTCCGCGATCGTACGCTCGAGTGCGGCAGGTTGCTCGGCGATCTCTGAAAGCATTAAGGACATTCGGTCAGCAACACTCTAACACATACGCTTTGAGATCGAGACATCATTCGAATAGACTCAGGCCACAAAAAGAGTAGCCACAAAAAGGCACAAAAAGCACAAAAAGAATATGTCCCCCAAACTGTTTGCCGCAGACCCCAAGGGCCGGTTGGTGTCGCTAGATGTTTTTCGTGGTCTAACGATCGCGGGCATGGTGCTGGTGAATAATCCCGGCACGTGGTCCAGCATCTACTGGCCGCTGCAACACGCGCAATGGCATGGTTGGACGCCGACCGATCTCGTCTTTCCGTTCTTTCTCTTTATTGTCGGCGTTTCGATCACGCTCGCGTTCGCTCGACGCGTTGAGGAAGGCAGCGTCAAACGCGACCTTTATCTCAAGGTAATCAAGCGCTCGGCGATCATTTTTGCCCTCGGCTTGTTCCTGAACGGCTTTCCTTATTTTCAACTCACGACGATACGTATTGCCGGAGTGCTTCAGCGCATCGCGATCTGTTATCTGATCGCGTCGCTGATCTTTCTAACCACGAAGATCAGGACTCAAGTGCTGATCGCGCTGGCGCTACTCGTTGTTTACTGGCTCTTGATGACGCGACTTGCGGCGCCCGGATACGCGCCGGGAGATCTCAGCAAGGAAGGAAGTATCGCCTCCTTTATAGATCGCGTGATCCTCGGCCAGCACATCTGGAGGCAGGGCAGGGTCTACGATCCGGAAGGTTTGCTCAGTACGATTCCAGCGGTTTCCACCACGCTTTTCGGAGTTTTGACTGGACACTGGTTGCGCAGTGAGCGAACGCGGATGGAAAAAGTAGTAGGGATGTTTGTAGCAGGCGCGGTGTGCGTCGTACTTGGCTGGGCGTGGAATTCGTTCTTTCCGATCAATAAATCGTTATGGACGAGCTCATACGTCCTCTTCACCGCCGGCCTGGGCCTGCAGTTGCTCGCGCTTTGTTACTGGGTGATCGATATCAAAGGATATCGCCGCTGGGCGTGGCCGTTTGAAGTGTTTGGCGTGAATGCGCTGGCGCTGTTTGTCGGCACGGGATTGATGGTGAAATTGATGGGACTGGCGCGCGTGCAGGGATGGATCTTTCGCAATCTCTTTTTGTCGTGGGCCTCACCGATCAATGCTTCGCTTTTTTACGCAATTGCTTTTATTCTGCTGTGGCTTCTTTTCATGTGGCTGTTATACCGGAAACAGATCTATATAAAGGTGTGAAAGGAGAACCAACATGCCGACGTATATCGCACTGTTGAATTGGACCGGACAAGGAATCAAAAACGTGAAAGACAGTCCGTCACGTCTCGATGCCGGTCGTGAGGCGTTCAAGAAACTTGGCGTCAATCTTAAGGAGACTTACCTGACAATGGGTCGCTATGACCACGTTTGCATCATCGAGGCTACTGATGATGAGGCGTTTGCAGCTGCGATGCTCAGTTTGGGGGCTCAGGGGAATGTTAAGACTGAGACGCTGAAGGCTTTTACTGAAGATCAGTACCGGAAGATATGTGCGTCCGTTAAGTGAGACGCGCTATCTGCTGTAAATTTAAACATCGAGAAACCTGCTTCGTTGATTGGGGTCCGGGAGCATACATGTGTCGTACTTGCCGAACACGCGATAACGGTTTTGGGCGACAAAGCGGTAAGCAATGTCGCGAAGAGGACGCGGAACGATCTTAGCTATCGCAGCTAAGACACTCCAATAACCGCCCAGCTCACGTCCGGCTCGTAAGACCGCATCAGAGCGTTGCAGCAATCGCTCATCCGGCTGCTCGTAGTTTTCCACGACGTGCAATGTGTCTAAATCTTTCGGATCGAAGCCGTGCCGGCGCAGGACCTTCTCAGCGAAGTCACTCTGCAGCGATGCGAAACGCAGTCGTCCTTGTTTGTCGTGTTTGAGTAGAAATTGGACCAGCGTGTTGCACAACCCGCAAACACCGTCATAGAAAAGAATTGGTCCGGCAATGGGCATCACGGATTCATATTGCGGATTACAGGATAAAGTAAATATCCGTGTCAATCCTCTCTACGGCGTTTTCTGAGTATCGCTGCGGAGATGAGCGACATCGGGATGCCAACCGGAAGTGGTTCGAGGAAGGTGAAGGCGGCGTTGTAGAGGGGATTGTCATACATCGTCTTAAACTGCTTCATTTCCTCGGTCTGCCTTGCAATCTCCTCTGGCGAAGCACCTGCTGCGCGCGCTTTTTCGATCACATACGCTGCGTACTTGTCACCGAAGTCGGGCAGGAAGTTGAAATACACGATTTCCCATGTGACGACGTAGCAAATAGTGGCGATCACCATTATTAGAAGACCGACACCGAGCGCCCTGCCAAAACTGATCTGACCATTGCCGGCTGTTTCCCGATAAGTCCTGATACCGAAGAACACAAGCAGAAAGGCTAGTACCATCGTGGTGTAGCCGAGGACCATCCCGCGATCCATGCCAATCTTGTCGATGAACGGTATGGTGGCCAGCATCATCGCGGAAAGCAGTGCGCCTGAGATCAAGCCAAACGTCAAAACGATTTTCTTCATGACAACTTCTCCTATGTAATTTTTGAGAACTTGTGGCGCAATCTACGTTTTGAAGGCTTCAATTGTCGTCATACTTTCGAATGATTTGTTGGTTTTAACTGGGAATTAGTACTTTCGGGTTACGAGACTGGGGTGGCCACGGAGGGCCACCCCTACAAATTAGGGAATCAGACCCATCTCCTTGCCGATCTGTACGGCTTGCGTCCGGCGCTTGGCGCTGAGCTTGTCGAAGAGACGGCTCGAGTGAGTCTTAACAGTGTTTTCACTGACGAAGAGTTTGTCGGCGATTTCGCGGTTGCTCATGCCCTGCGCCATCAGTTCCAGAATCTCGAGCTCACGCCGGGTAATGCCGAGGAGCTTCAAGCGCTCCTCATTTAAAGCGAAAGGCTGGCTGGATGGTACCGGGACTTCCTTGACGACGACGACTTCTTCCTTCCGGGTCAGCTTCAGGCCGAGCCAGATGCCGAGCGCGGCGAAGAGCAGGGCAATCAACCCACCGTAGATCTCGAGCGAGTGCTCCACCACCAGGAAGCGAAACTCGATCAACCTGAGCACTACAATCAGCACGCCACCGCAGAGGCCGTAGATCAGTGTGTGGATAAGCGTCTGTTTCTTCATGGGCAAGGGGATTTTACAACGGATTTCCGGGAGGCACCTTCCCTCGACTCCTAAAAAATTAGTTGACAGGGCCTCGCTTACACTCCTATACTCCTAAAAACTTAGGAGACAATATGGCGCGACCGAAGACCGAGAACCTGACGCCGCTCGAGTTGGAGATCATGCACGTGCTGTGGGAAACCGGACCCGCCAACGTGCAAACGGTGCAGCAAAAACTGAAACGCGAGCTCGCCTACACCACCGTCCAGACGATGCTCAACATCCTCGAGCGCAAAGGCAAAGCAAAACGAACGTTAAAGAACCGCGCTTACTTCTACAAGCCCGCCGTGAGTCGCAAACAAGTCGTCGGAAAACACGTCAAGGACGTCGTCGATCGGCTCTTTGGCGGGTCGGCGGAGAGCCTGGTGATGAGTCTCGTCGAAACCAAGCATCTCACGCCCGAAAAACTCGCGCGCCTGCAGAAACTGGTGGAACAGGTGAAGGAGGACGCCGATGAGAATAAGTAGCCAACTGCTGCTGACCTTCCTGTTGAACGCGATCTGGCAAGTTGCGCTCATCGCTGCACTTGCTGCTTTAGGCGCGTGGCTGCTGCGAAATTCTGTCGCGCGTTATCGCCACTGGCTTTGGGCCGGCGCATTGTGCCTCGCGTTTCTTGTTCCCGCAGTCACGTCGTCGCGAGTGCTTTTCGAAACGGATGCGCAACCGGAAATCACATTCGCGCGCGAGTCAATTGCGCCTTTCCAGGTTGAAACTGCGCCGCCGAGTCTTCCCGAAACAAACTCAACCATTTTCCCCTCAACGTTTCAGTTAAATCAAACTCTCGGGCTCGCGCTACTAGGAATCTATTTCGGGTTCCTTCTTTATCGAATCTTCAAACTGATCCAGGCATGGCATACGACGCGATCTATCAGGCGTCATGCGGTTGAACTCGAAGCGGATAGAGTCGTCGCGGAAGTCATTCGCCGTTGCGTGATCGAATTCGGAACTCGCCCACACGCAGTGAAAGTGTTTCGCTCCGAGACGCTGCCAGTCCCAGTCACTATTGGCCTCTTTCGTCCGGCTATCATCCTGCCGGAACCGTTGCTGCGTGAAGGCAATGTCGATCTGCTCACGTCAGCAATCGGGCACGAGTTCATTCATGTAGCGCGCCACGATTACCTGCTCAACTTAATTTACGAACTACTCTTCGTTCCCATCTCGTTTCATCCGGCGGCGGCTTTATTAAGGCGGCGGGTCAGGCAAACCCGCGAACTCTGCTGTGATGAGCTGGTGGCGGAGCGCATTCTGAATGCGGAAGTTTATGCCCGCTCTCTCGTCAGACTGGCCAGCTCCGCTCCACCTCTGCGTCGTCTCTCCGTTACTACAACCGTAGGCATCGCCGATGCCGACATCCTGGAGGCCCGTATCATGTCGTTGTTAAAGAAACCGGAATTGAATACACGCTGGAAGAAGTTGTCGCTGGTAGTTGTTTCGCTGTTGTTGTTAGTGCCGTGCGTGGCCGCGGCGGCGTTCGCATCGCGGTTTGACGTCGAGACAAACGCGCAGGAACCTGCCGCACAGGAGCAGGAGCGCAAAGAGAAGGTCGAAATGAAGATGCGCGAAGCGCGCACCGCCGATGAACTGAAAGAAAAGATGGTGAGCGATCCGCGCATTCGTGAGGAGATCCTGCGCAAGAAGGAACTTGAAATGGAAATGCGCGCGGTGCGACAAGCGGCGCTCATTCGTTTGGCAAAGATCAATATGGACCAGGCGATCCAGATCGCGACCAGCCAGCAGCCGGGGAAGGTGCTGCATTGCATGCTCGACGCAAAAGGCTGGGAAGAGCCGGGGAAACTGGCGAAGGACGGCGTGGTTTTCTACCACGTAATCATCGCGGACGAGGCTAATCCGGGCTCAACTCATGTTTGGATCAACGCGATTGACGGCACGCTTATTAGGACTGAGAAAGAGCTGCCGCGAAAGATGCGCAGCCCTGAGCAGTGATTGTCTGAAGTAAGAATAGGTCCTATAAGTCCTATAGGACCTATTTTTCCTATGCCGCTTTCGCCTCACGCGCGGGCGCTTGCCCGAGGCTTTCCATCAACTCCTGAAACCCTTGCAGGTCCAGCGACTGCGGCCCGTCTGAAAGCGCCCGCTCCGGACACGGATGCACTTCGATCAACAGCCCATCGGCGCCGGCGGCAACCGCGGCTTTGGACATCGGTGTTATCAAGCTCCGCATTCCGGTCCCGTGTGAAGGATCCGCGAGCACGGGCAGATGCGACAGTTCCTTGACCAGCGCCACTGCCGCCAGGTCGAGCGTGTTGCGTGTCGCGGTCTCAAAAGTCTTGATGCCGCGTTCACACAAGACCACATTCGTGTTCCCACCCGCGAGCAGGTATTCAGCAGCGAGCAGCCACTCCTTCACCGTCGCCGATGGACCGCGTTTCAAAAGCACCGGTTTTGAAACGAGTGCGAGCTTGCGCAACAGCGAGAAGTTCTGCATGTTGCGCGCGCCGACCTGCATCATGTCAGCATACTCCTCGACGATCTCGACATCCGCCTCACTCATGACTTCAGTCACGATCGGCAGGCCAGTTTCGCTACTCGCCTTTTGCAGAAAGCGCAGCGCTTCGACACCTAGTCCCTGGAAATCGTAAGGAGACGTGCGCGGTTTATACGCACCGCCGCGCAGCATGCTCGCGCCTGACGCTTTCACGGCGTGCGCGGTCTCCAGCAGTTGTGCTTCTGATTCGACCGAGCAAGGTCCGGCGATCACGACGACATCACCTGCGCCGATCTTCTTGCCACGCACGTCGACGACTGTGCGAGCTTGTCGCAGTTGCCGGCTGACGAGCTTGAACGGGTGAGAGATTTGTATGACTTCATCAACGCCCGGCGCCGCGCGCAGCGCTTCGATTTCCGAGCGGCGCCCGCTGCTGCCGATGGCCCCGATGATGGTGCGCTCCGCACCCTGGACTACGTGTGCCTGAAAACCACATTCCTTGATTCTCTCGATGATGTGGTCGATTTCGTCGGGGGTTGCGTTGGTTGACATGTTGACGATCATGACTGTGTTCCTTTACTGCAAGTGTAGGTAGTTGGGTTTCTGTGCGGCTGAGGCCGACAGCAAAACGAATCGGGTGTAGTTTTCTGGAATGTCCTGAATACTTTTGCGAATGATCGAGCCGCCGTAGAGATCCGCGGCGTGCTGGCCAGCGATGGCGGCGTGTTTGGGATCGCCGCGGCGCATCACTTCAGCGACGCTGCCGGCGGTGTCGTCGGCGATAACGGGTTTGAGCTCGGGGTGTGCTTGCAGGAAGCGGCTGCACTGTGCCAGCGCCACAGGATGCGATTGCACGGTCTCGATCATGTCGAAGCTCGCGCCGGGACAACCGATTAGGTGTTGTTCGATCTTTATTTGCACTTCGTCGAGCACCGTCAAAGAACTCGAGCGCAGTAGATCGACAGAAGGTTGAACAACTCCCGCGATGCTGTTCTCAACCGGAGCGAGCAGGTAGTCGGCGACACCATTGTCGAGACTGTTGTACAGCTCCGCGAAAGTTCTTCGCGGCACCAGCTCGATTCCGGGACCGAGCAGTTTGTGCGCAGCCTCTTCGCTGAACGCGCCGCGCTCTCCCTGAAATGCCACTCTCGGTTTTTGAGTAAGCGTGGTCACGAAGCGATACCTGCCTCCAACCGTCTCGACTCGCGGATGATGCGCCGGAAGACTTTGCCCACGGCGCGTTCGTCAAGCGGACCGTCGTTGATTTCCTGTAGTCGTTGCAGCACGCTGCGTTCGCGGTCGGCATCTAAAAACGGGATGTCTGCGGCCTGTTTGATCGCTCCGACTTTCAGCGCGAGGCGGGCGCGCATGTTGAGCAGTCGCAGCAGTTCGGCATCGATGTCGTCTATTTCTCTTCGCCAATGCTCTATGTCCATGATCAAGCTCCGGGAAATAAAAAAAACCAGCCGCGACTTTTTAGGATCGCGGCTGGCTCGTTGAAGGTGTTGTGCTTTTTATTAGGTCGTCAGCACATCTGTTTCAAACTTCGCCGGTCCGCTCTCCTTAAAAAAGAAGTAGCGGTAGGTAAAGGCGAAGTAGAAGTATGTGCGAGTGCTATTCATAACCTCGGGTACTATAGGCAACAGGCAAAATTTCTGTCAAGTTTTTAGTTTAAGCCGCAGATTTACGCGGATGAACGCAGGTCTAATCGGCGTTTATCTGCGAAAATCTGCGGCTTAAATTACGGAATCAGCAATAGCTTGCCGGTCGTTTTTCTCCCCTCGAGGTCGCGATGGGCCGCGGCGGCGTCGGCGAGGGGATAGGTTTTGTGGATGCGAAGCTTCAGTTCGCCACGCGCGATCATTTGCAGTACGTCGTTTGCGCGCCACTCGAGTTCTTCACGCGTCGCGGTGTAGTGTACCAGGGTCGGGCGCGTGATGAAGAGCGAGCCTTTTTGCGAGAGCTGGATTAGATCAAAAGGCGGCACTGCGCCGCTCGCGCCGCCAAACAGCACCAGATAACCACGCGGACGAAGCACGTTGAGATCTTTAGCAAATGTAGCCTTACCCACGCCGTCATAAACAACCTCAACGCCCTTGCCGCCGGTCAACCGCTGCGTCTCGGTTTCAAAGTCTGCTTCGGTGTAGACGATGCATTCGTCCGCGCCCGCATCGCGCGCCAGTTGCGCTTTCTCCTGTGTGCCGGCTGTTCCGATCACGCGCGCTCCGATCCTCTTCGCCATTTGGACCAGCAACAGTCCGACACCGCCTGCCGCAGCATGGATCAGCGCAGTCTCGCCTTTCTTTAAAGGATAAGTGCTGTACAGCAGATAGTGCGCGGTCATACCCTGCAACATCGCCGCTGCTGCCTGTTCAAAGTCGAGCTCGTCAGGAATCTTTACTAAGCGATCAGCAGGCACCGCGGCATACCGCGCATAACTTCCGAGCGCACTCGTGTAAGCAACGCGATCGCCGCGCTGTACGTTGGTCACTTCGCTGCCAGTCTCCACCACCACACCCGCGGCTTCCTGACCGTTAACAAACGGAAGTTGCGTGGGATAACGTCCCTCGCGAAAGTAAACGTCGATGAAGTTCACGCCCGTGGCTTTGATTTCAACGAGCGCTTCGTTTGGTTTTGGAGACGGAACCGGCAGGTCCGTCGGCGTGAGCACTTCAGGCCCTCCGACTTTAGAAACTTGAATTGCTTGCATGGCCACAGATTAACACGGATAATCCTTCATCTGCCTAGCTCGGAATACCAGACACAATTTGAAAGGAGTTCTTGTGATTACCAAACGAAGAGTACTGTCAGCCCTGGCCCTCGTCCTGACAATCGCTCTAGCCCAACCGCTGATCGGCCAAAAGAAGAGCTCGGCTTCCGACTCCATCAAGATCCCATTTGAAACTTACAAACTCCCAAACGGTCTCACCGTGATTCTTTCCGAGGATCGCACCACGCCGACTGTCACGGTGGACGTGTGGTATCACGTCGGTTCCAAGAACGAGGTGCTTGGTCGCACCGGCTTTGCCCACCTGTTTGAGCATGTGATGTTCACGGGGTCAGGGCATGTGCCTTACGGGCTGCACGACAAGCTCACCGAAGGCGTCGGTGGCTCGAACAATGGCTCGACGAACAACGATCGTACCAACTACTTTGAGATCATCCCCTCCAACTATCTCGAGTCGGCGTTGTGGATCGAAGCGGATCGCATGGGATTCCTGCTCGATAAGCTCGACATCGCCAAGCTCAACGCGCAGCGCGATATCGTCAAAAACGAGCGACGACAGGGTGTCGACAATCAGCCATACGGCCGCGTCAGCGAGATCTTCTCCGCCGCGATGTACCCGAAG
>JAICQI010000279.1 GCA_025937955.1 Pyrinomonadaceae bacterium | reverse complement strand
CACTACTATCTTGATTCCAAGATTTGGCGCGTTCGACGCGATCCTTCTGTAGGTAAGGCGCTCAACATGTAAAACGGGCGGCCACGGAGTGCCGCCCCTACATTGCTACTGAGGAGGTGTAGTTGGTTCTGAAGTTGATGTTGTTGAAGATGTACTTGTACAAACGTCCGTACATTCCACTCCTGTCGGGCATGGCGAGCAGCCCGAAGGCGGCG
This sequence comes from Pyrinomonadaceae bacterium, assembly GCA_025937955.1. GTDB lineage: Bacteria > Acidobacteriota > Blastocatellia > Pyrinomonadales > Pyrinomonadaceae > PSRF01. The sequence continues at coordinate 7,171 of JAICQI010000279.1, read as the reverse complement.
GCACACTGCTGAACGACAAAGTGCGTATGATCCCCCATACGCCACCGTCGAAGTGGAATGAAGTGAACGTGCGATAGAGATAATCACCCGGCACACGGAACCGCCCTCCTGCTCCACCTTTCGGAATAAAGTCAAAATGGGTGCCTGGCCCAACGCCGCCTTGCGATCCAACCCAATTGGAAAGTGGGTTGCTTCCGATCGTCTGCGACGAATTGGTGTAAGGCTCTTGCTCCCAAATGTGACCGTGCAGCAGATAATTATCGTTGCGCGGATGCCCGCCGGGATGAAGCATCCGGATGCGTATCTCCTGACCCGCGGACGCAAAGAACACAGGCGTCACCGGATCCTGCCCGCCGACTTGCGCGTTCGATAGCACGTTCGTGAAATCAAAATCGCGCGTCTTCTCGAGTGGAGTATCTGGTGCAAAGCCAATGCGTTTCCAAAGCGGTTCGGTGCGATAGTTGACAGCCTTCTGACCCGAGTCTTCCGCATCTTCTGCTTCCGCCAGGTTTGGCACCGCGATGCCATTCGTGCTGGTGGCCTCGCCGAAGAATCCATTGAAGCGAAGGTTGATATCGTTCTGGAAAATCGTCACAAACTCACGGAATTGTGTTCCGCTGGATCGTGTGACTGTGATCTGGGCGCGTGTGCCCGAAGCATCGTTCCAGGAGGATCCTTTGGGCTCGATGATGAGCGCGCCGATCGCGCCTTTGTTCGAGTGCTTGATCGGATCGGACGACGAAAGATTCGTGGCGCCAAACTCGATCGGCGTGGGTACGCCGGTGTTGTTCGCTCCGGTTGTAACTTCACCTGCGTACCACTGGTAAGTGACAGTCCCACCCGGAGCAGCTGTCTGAACCGGATTGAAGCCGACGTTCATACCATCGCTTCTGGTGACATCGTAGAAAACCATTTGCGGATGGAGTCCGACATGGGCAGACGGTCTCACCTGATTAGCGTTGAACCTGTCGACGATCATCGGCATGGTGTTAAAGCCATCGAGGTCAAACTGCGTCCCCGTAGGCAAGTTGTTTGTGAGTTCGACATTTATGCACTCGCCGGCACTTGCGCGCAGGATGAGCGGCTCAATGGCCACACCACTTTTGATCACGCCGGTGACCGGGTCGAGGTCTCCCGAACGGAAAAACATGATCGCCGTCGGATCGTGAAGCTTGCCGCCGTTATTCGTGCGCGGATTGTAAACAAGCGTGCCGCCCGGAAGAGCTTTCTTCGCTGTCGTGGCGGTCACTTTATACGTCCGTGGCAGAGCTGTCTTCGGGCAAACGCCATCGAAGTCTCCCTGGTTGCTGAAAGCGAGTGTGTTGCTCTTCGGATTATTGGGCAGCTCGAGCAAGTCGACTTTCTTGGTTGCGTAAACCCGCATCAGGCCCCAGAGACCGTTCCACTGATCGTCAGACGCTTTGCCAGGTTGATAGAGATAATCTGCCGTGGCGCCATCGGGTTTACGAGGCAGTTGCGGCACCACAAACTCGAAGTGTTCGGAGATGCCCATCATCTGGTTATTGCGGAAGCCCGAATTCAGATCTGAAGGCTCGAATCTCCACTTGATGCCATTGACTCCGAAGTTGTGACCTTCCTCGTGCGCTCCCACCAGAATGCGAATCTGGACAGGATCATTTTCATAAGCCCTGAGCAATGGCGTGAATGGATCGCCCGGTTGGACGTCGGCTGTCAGCGGTGGATAGAAGGTTGGCTGCACATTGAAGCGCGAGTCCGCGCGAACAACATTCGAACGGTAGACGTGCGAGAGATTACCTGCGAGACCGGCAGCCTGTGTGTTCGTCGCCGGATCGCGGACCCGCAACGCAACAGGCTCGTTACGATAGTTGACGCTCATCGTGCCCACGTCGGCCGCTGCGATAGCTTCCGGACAGGGCGGCGTAAAGCTGCTGAAAGGACACTTCTCCGCCGGCTCGAGAAGAAAAGGCAAACCTGGCTCATTCTTCGCAGGCGGGTTCACCGGGCGAAGCCCGTCATACGCCAGTTGGAAATCGGCAAACTCCAGAAGGAACTCGCGATAACTCTTGGTAACGTCGGAAGTGATGATGTCGGCGCGCCAGCTCGTTGGACCACCGTCAAAGCGCGGCGCAACACCGGCGCCACCGAAGAAAACGCCCGTTTCCGGATGACGCCACTTCGAACCCTGCGGCTCAATAACCAGTCCGGCATAAAGTCCGGTCTGCTGGTGAGTCGACGGGCCAAAGTGATCGTGGGTGAAGACTGTGCGCAACGTGCGATCGACCCCAAGGTTGTTCAGCACATTGTCGGCGAACCACCTCTGCACAGTTGTTTGCGCGCCGAGCGTGCCGAAGAACGGATGCGCCCTGGCTTTCGGACAAGTGTTAGTGCCGTCACGGGTGTCACCCGAATCGACACCAATACACCCGTTGAATTTGCGAATAGCACGAATGCGTTCGATGACTTCTTCCGGACTGAAAGTTCCATCTTCGTAGTTGAAGCCGTTCGCGGCGCCATCAGAGGCGAGCACGTCAAACTTCACGAGGTGAATGTGCTGGCCCATCGTGTCAGTCGGCGAGCGCACTTGAAAGTCGTCCTGAACGTAAACACGCGGAACGAGATTCGTGTGATGGAATGTGATGCAATCGTTGGTATTGGCGCGGAAGAAAAGCGGTTCCGGCGCCTTTGTGCCATCGAGCGTCGGTTTTACGTCGCCCCACAACGCTGAAATGCGCGATTGCGGGAAATGCCAGGCAGCTTTGTTGAGCTTAATGTTGAGTTGGATATTGGCGCCTTTGTAGAGACGCGCCACGCCCATCGCCGTTCCCGTATCACTTACGCAAGGATCGGCGTACGGCGCACCGGCGACTTTCGGACGTCCGTTGGTGATGAAGTTGGCGGCTACCCCTTCCGGCGTAAAACTGGGATGCGTACGCACGGCGTGGAAATTCATCGCATTCAACTCAGTTGCGTTACCACCTTCAGGAATAAACACGGCCTGGGCCGTAACCAGTGACTTATCAAAGTCGAGCCGTGCCTTCGCGAGGCTGAACGCCGCCAGATGCTCTTTGTGATGGACAGCCGTGCCGCCGATGATGATGTGACGTGCAAGACCTCCATTGTCTATGACATCGAGTGGTGGTGTTGGAGGCCGGTGCCCCGCCTGGGCAGGAATGTAAAACGGAAACCCCTGAAAACTGGCAGTGGGCATCACCGGCATTGCGATTGTCGGAATGGGAACGACAGCTGGAATTGGTGTGCCGGCTGCGATCTCACCATCCGGAAGTTTCCGTGATGTAGATGTTGGCCGGCCCGCAGTGTCGAGCCTTGTTCCGGCCTCGAACACGTCGTGTACGCGAAACAGCTCCCACATGCCCATAGCGAAGTGCGGGTAAAAGTGGCAGTGGAAGATCGCGTCGCCTGGTGTCTTGTTGCGATTGCCCGCGCCACCGTGTGCGATCTCAGTGGTGAAGGAATACGCGGGTCCCTGCGATTGACTGTCGAGGTAGGTGGAATTATCACTCTCCGGCGTATGGAGCCACTGGTGCGCGTGCAAGTGATGAATATGATGTTCTTTCGGTCCCGCATGCATCACGCGCATCTTGACGTTGTCGTTCAGATACGAGTGATGAACGTTTGATGGGTCGTCGGGAAAGAAAACCTGGGTCGCCTTGGCACCGGTAATGAGTTGCCCGGTGCTGTTTCTCGTGTTGGCCGGCACATCGACAATTTGCGCCGGATCACCGATGGTCCATGACGATAGGAAGAACTCTTCAAACAAACATTCGGTGCATTTCGCCATCGGTCCGACTCCAAACCGGTTGGCAAGAATCTCTGCGCCGATGCCTGCGGTGCCGTAGTTGATCGCGAAGGCGTCGCGGACGCTGTGCAAGGTGAAGGCTAACGGGTTCGGCGTTCCGTCCTGGTTTGTTTCCTCAAACTGCGGGAATGCCTGCACCGCTTTAATCTCGTCGTGATAGACAACCGTGAATTCGCGGAACGGTTGATTGCGATCCGGTTCAACTGGGTTCGGACGATAGGTGCCTGCGGGGAAATTGCCGCGGCCTGGTCCGGTGATGATCGCGTTCAGATCCGAGTGCACGATGTTGTTGTTCGCATCGAGCATCTTCAGGATCGGTGTACCTGCGGGGCGTGTGCTGCCTGACGGGTAAACGGCGTCATAGTTGAGTACCGGATGACCACCGGCAGTCGTCATCGGCGTGCCGTCGGCGTTCTTCTTTTGTGCAAGCCGCAGGTCGTTTTCTGTTATTTGGCTCCGGTACCATTCCGCGCTGCGTGGCTGGATGTTGATCGCGCCAAACAATCCCATCGGTAATGATCCGCCGTCGCCCTCACCGCCGGTGGTAGCGGCAGTACTGTAGAGCAGGTGACCGCCTTCTTTTTCGGCATAGAGGTCATAGACAATACTGTTGCCTGGAGCTACCAGGCTGCTCGGGTTCTTACCTACATTCGAACCGTCGTCAAGAATGCTGGCTTTCAGGTTCAAGCCGACTGCGTGAATCGATGCGGTGCGAGTGGCGGGTTGATTGTCGTCGGCACGATTCGGATCGAGAAGGTTTTGAAAGAGAATCTGGATGCAGTCGCCTACGTTCATGCGCAGAACGATGGGACGAGCGCGTTTGTACTTTTTCAGTCGCACGTTTCCGGGCACGAGCCCGGCAGTCGATTTGGCTTCTACGTCTCTTCGTAGTGCGTAGATCATTCCCGCTGGATTCACAGCGCCGAGGCGGTTGTAAAAGAAGGGTTGATCGAAAGCGACGACGTCAGCCTTGATGGTTCGAGCACAGCTTGGTGCGGTAATGATTTCAGTTTCTTCTTCCTGGATTGGTTCCTGCGCCTGTACGAGGCCGGCACACGCCAGCATCACTGTTAATAGAACTCCGCCGAATGGGACGGATCTCGCCCACCGTTGCACGTTCGTATGTGATTTCATGTTTCCCCCTGACTGACCCTTTTCCTTGTGAGGTGTTTCGCCACAGGGGAGGGGCAATAACCGTTCCCGCAATATATTTAGAAAAAAACGACAAGCGTGTTGCATCATAAACCACGAAAATCGGCAATGTGTTTCACCGTGAATCACTAATTGCAGCCACAAAAGGCACAAAACGCACATAAAAGAATCAGAGAAAGGGCCTTTCATGAAAATCATTCCGTGCCTTTTTGTGGCTAGTTAATGCTTTCTGTGGCCCGTGTGGAGATCTCTTCGTCGGGAAGAGCGCGGAGGCCGAAGCGACGGATTTTTCTGTAGAGGGTGGGGCGATGGTAGTTGAGGATTTGGGCGGTCTTCTTAATGTTGCCGCCGGTGCGCTCAAGTGTTTGTGCGATCGCTTCGCGCTCGATGTCGTCCTTGGTTAAATAAGGCGGAATCACGCAGCGAAAGTTTGTTTGCGACGTGTGCAGGTGATCCGGCAGGTCTTCGGGCATTAGATAATCACGCTGCGCAAAGAGCACGGCATGCTCGATGACGCTCTCCAGTTCGCGAACATTCCCCGGCCAGTCGTAGCGCATGAGAATCGCAAAGCTCGAGGGCGAAATCCCTCGCATCGTCTTCTTGTATTTTCTTGCAAGTCGCAAAAGGAATGTCTCGCTGAGTATTACCAGATCGTCGAGACGTTCCCTTAACGGCGGTACCTTTATCTTTACGGTGCTGATGCGGAAATATAGATCCTGCCGCAACGTTCCTTCGCGGATCATCTGCGCAGCGTCGCGATTAGTCGAAGCGATTAAACGGAAGTTAACTGATATTTCACGCTCGTCACCGAGCCGCCGCACTGTTCGCTCCTGCAACACACGCAGTAACTTCGTCTGAAGATAAACCGGCATCTCGGCAATCTCGTCGAGCAGCAGCGTACCCCCCGCGGTCGCCTCAATCAGTCCGCGGCGGTCGTTGTGAGCGCCGGTGAACGCACCTTTGCGATACCCAAACAGCTCCGACTCGATTAACGTGCTGGGAATGGCGGCGCAGTTGATGCGCATGAAGGGACGCCTCAAGCGCTCGCTTTGATGGTGCAAAGCAGTCGCAATCATCTCTTTGCCAGTACCTGACTCGCCTTCAATCAGCACTGAAGCATCAGACGGAGCGGCAGTACGGATGATCGTGCGCACCTGGCGCAGCTTCACGTTGTTGCCGACGATTCCGAAATCGTCACGATCCTGCGCTCGCGTACTCTTTTGACCTTGGCTCTCCGCCTTGATCTGTTTGAATTGCAAGGCTCTTTCGGCGAGTAGCAGCACCTGCTCGAACGCTAACGGTTTCTCGAAATAGTAGAAGGCGCCTCGCTTGATGGCCTCGATGGTGATTTCGAGCGAGCCGTGCGCCGTCATCAAGACCACTTGGACCTCAGGAGCGGTGTGTTTGATACGTTCGAGCAGATCTATGCCATTGGCGTCGGGCAGACGCAAGTCGAGAAAAACAAGATCAAACCAGCGCCGGGCTAGCAGAGTTTCGGCTTCTTTTGCTGTAGACGCGGCGATTACGTCGTAACCGTGATCGCCGAGAAGCAGTTGCAGCGCGTCTGTAATCGCACTTTCATCATCAACCACAAGTATGCTTGCAGACATCGGGGTAACTTCCCTTGTTCGGAGCTATTCTGGGCATGAGGATTCTGCGAGTTACCCCTGGGAGAGGGGCACACAAATGATCTAGTGTAAATCTTCGGGAATGGATGTGAAGTTGCGGAGAATTAGTGCTGAATAAGTGACGATTTTAATGCGCTGCAATTATGCAGGAGGCGCTGGTGGTGCATCGGGAAGAATGATCCCATGTACCGCTTCCCAGTCGTCAGTGGGCACCATCTCGATAGCGTCCCACGGACAGCCGTCGAGAAACGCGCCATCGGGGCCTTTGCTGGTGCACTTCTGGCAGCCAATGCACAGGTAAGGATCTACTTCGATTCGTCCAAACGGAGGATGATCTTCGTCGGGCACCCAGAACATGCAGGCTTCAATCGGACAATACTCGATACACGCCGGTGAACCGGAGCAGCCGGTGCAACAATCGGTGGTGATGGCCAGTATGCGCGGCCTTTTTTTCCGAGTCGCCTTTCCGTCGCCTTCCGACATAGGCCAGTGTTTTTCTACGATGTCGAACATCCGCTAATAAGCCTCACGCGTGCAGTGGTAAATCGTGGTTTGACTCTAACATAGCTTTGCGTAAATCCTCAACGATTTG
>JAICQI010000204.1 GCA_025937955.1 Pyrinomonadaceae bacterium | reverse complement strand
GAAAGTCGAAGTTGGACCACAGGCCGCGCAGGCTGGCGCCTTCAGGATTGCGATCGAGCTTCTCCTGTTCTTCGTCCTGGCTCGGATTGTGCTGCGTCGCCGGGTACATCTTCGCGCCGTCGCTTTCGTTGTCCCACCAGGTGACGCCGAGATACGTGGCGACCATGTTCGTGCCCGGGTGCATATGACACACCATGCACTGCGACGTCGGAATCTGGCTTGTGAACTGGTGCTTGATTGGATGTCCGGATTCGTCTTTTTTGATGGTAGTGTCGGCTGTTTGCGAGCGCCCGAGATTTCCCGCCTGGTTGTAGAAAGCCGAGTGCAACGGATCGCGATCGTTTGCGTAGATGACGTGACAAGCGGAACAACCTGAGGAGCGATAGTCGCCGGGATGATCGTTCGTGCCGAGAAAGTTCAACGTCGGATCGAGCAAACGTGTCTTCTGTAGTCCGAGGAAAACAGGATCGGTGCGGTTCGCAGTGCCGAAGCCGCGCGGGCTGAGTCCCTTGTCAGGCTTTCCAGGTTCTTCTTCTTTGTCAGGCAATCCGACTTCGAGCCGTCGTCTGCCACCCCGCTCAAACACGCGCAGCACGTTACCCGGTTGAGAGATCTCCCAACGCGGGATCGGATCGAGCAGGCTCAGAAAACCCTTCAAGCGTCGCTGTTCTTCAGTGCTCTCCTGCAACAGCGTTTGCGGCGCGCCCGATTCGCTGTAGCTTTCGCCGAAGCGCGGATCCTTCAGGTGAAAACCGCCGTTGTTGTAAAGCGCTGCGCCCCAAAGCATCGCGCCGTGCGTCATCATGCTGCGCGAAACGTTCTTTGACTCCACATCATGACACGCAGATCCCGCACACGTTTTCCCAACGACTCTCAGATCGCCCGGATTAATGAAGCGCACAAACTCCCAACTCTCCCGCGCCAGCAGCGTGTTGGACCGCTCCGGATTCGCGCCGCCGTAGTTTCCATTGCGCCGCCACTCGCGCGGAAACATTGGCCTCACGTGCGCCTCATCTTTCACCTTCGAGGCCGGATTTCCTCCATGACACGCGGTACAACTCAAACCCACCGCATCCTTCCCATCCTTGAGTTTCTCGAGCGTCTCCGTCGTCCCATACTTATGCATCGGCTCAATCAACCCATGACACGACACACACCCCTCAACCTTCACCGGCTGCTGCGCCGTGACCGAGCCAATAGCAATCAGCACTAAAATCGGTTTTAAGAAAATCCGTGTCATCGGTTGCTAAAAAATGAGTTTCACCTGCCCGAACAGCGAATACAACATCTTCTTCGGATTGATCACGCTCGGTCCACAGAAATCCTCAACACCTGGAGGACAGTTGCGCGAGGCGTCGGTGAAGATGTCTCGAAATCCACGTCCCGTCTGCAACGCGTTTCCGCCAAATGTCAGCGTGAAGTTGTTGATCAGAAACGGACGGTAAGCCACGCCGAGACTATAATCGAAACCGATGTCGTGACGAATGCGATTCTGAAACAGCAACAACTCCAGCGGCTCCGTCCGGTGAAACCGTAGATAATTCACATTGACGATCGCCTTGATGCGCTGCGTCACTTCGACATCCACGCCGCCGTTGTAAATAAAGATGCCGGGATTCACAAAGTTCGCCTGCCCCTGAATCTTGCTGCTCCGCAAGCTCGGCAACAGGCTGTTGGGCTGCACCAAGCCCGCGCCTGTCTGCGTCAGGCGAATCCCATTTCTAACCCAAAACGAAAACTGCCCGCCAACAAAATTCGGATCGTCAAAGATCGCGTCGAAACCCGAGGCACGTTCGTCCGTCGGATTGCCATCGCCCTGCGCCCAGAAGAACGAGCCCTTGAATCGCAGATAGTCGCGATCGACTGAAGCCTCGAGTGCCGCCATGTTCGACCGCACATTCACTCTGCGCGCAGCGATCTGGTTCCGCTCGTCGTGACCAAACGCAAAGTAATAAGCATGCGAAAGGTTGAGACGCCCAAGGTGACCATCACCGCTAATTCCCAGATAGCCAACCTTGATCGCGTGTGGCCGGACGTCGCCAATCGCCGCCGGTCGCACCAGGAAACCGTTGCGATCGAATTCAACGCTGCGCCGGTCATCGTTGTAATGAAAACTTCCCTGGATCGTGTAGCCCTTGCGGATGAAATCCTGGCGAAAGATGTTGGCGATGTAAACGTTCTGGTGGCGCGTGTCGAAGCGATTCAGAGCGCTGTTTGTGTCTTTCTCGAGCATCGAGAAATACGCGCCGTTGAACTGATAGCGATTGTTGTCAAAAGCGCCAAACACGCGCGCGCCAAGATTGTTGTCGGAAAAAATAAACCCGCGGAAGTCGGAAACAAACGGCTGAATACCGGCGCGCACCGAAACGAAATCGTAGTTGGCATTGATATCCGCGAGCTTTACCTCACCAAACGCCTCTTCGAGCGAAGCGTGCCAGTCGGTGCGGTTCGTGCCGCGGCGCACGTCGATATTGACGACGCCGTTCTCACGCGCGTCCAAATAATTCGGCACGCTGAACGTCGGCGAGAACTTGATCGCCCAATCGCGCGGCTTGAAAGTCGTGTCGCCGTGAAACAGCTCAAAACTAAACTGCAGGGTCTCAGCGGCGGCAAATTCTTCCGGGCGGCCAAAGAATTCAGCACTCTGAGGATCGACACTACTTACACCAGACGGCGTCGGCGCACGCCGTTGCTCGACATTCGTGGCGGTCACCGCCGTCAGAATCATGAACAGCTTGTCGCCTTTGATCGGGTAGTCACCTTTGAGGACGTTCTGGTTATACGGATCCCACCAGCGGCCTCGCTTGAATGGAATGTCGCGGCCACGCGCGCCGCGATCGCCGTACCGATCGTATTCCGGAAAGACAATGCGCCAGCGATCCGGAGTCTCGCGGCGTTGTGGCGCCGGCGCGGCGCCCGTCGGGGGTGGCGCGATCGCGATATCGACGACCACCTCTTTGTCCGGTTCGATGACAACGTTCTCTAGCGTATCGCCGCGCGCGATCGCGAAGTCGCCGTAGTTCTTATCCTTGTCGAACACAGCCGTATGCGGCTGGTCCAACGTGAGGCGATAGGCACCGGCGGGCAACCTTACGGAGTAACTACCATCCGCATTCGTGGGTACGCGTGTGATTTTTCGTGTGACTTGATTAGTGACGATGACGGCGACGTTGGGCGCGGGGGCACCGGTTGCGGATCGGACCACGCCCTTGACGCGGCCAGGGCTCTGTGCCAGGCAACTCGCAGCAACCAGTAGGATGAAAGCCGTTGTTTGCAGGGGGCGCCCGATCACGTTCGTCGGTTTTTATCACAGATTTCACGGATTCGGCAGAAAAAATCTGTGATACATTGTGCGCCGATGTTGCGACGAATGATCTTTTTCGCGTTTCTACTCGCGGCCGTGAAGGCCAACGCGCAACAAACCCGTCCCGTTTTGATCAGCCACGCGGATTCAACGCGAGCCATCGCTTTCGACTCGATCACGCGTAATCGCGAACCATTCACCACCACCACTCAGATCAGGTTTGGTTCCGATTCGGCCACGCGCATCATGCTCTTCGCGATGAATCTGCAATTGCAATCAAACGAGACTGCCAGCGCGGTTACCGCGGACGCTGAAGACGCCCAACATTCACTGCATCCAATGACGGTCGAGTATGTTGGTCCCGTACCCAATAATCCGTGGGTTTCATCCGTGGTCATCCGTGTCCCGGAAAGCCTGCCGGCAACAGGCGATGTGCTGGTGAGGATCAAATATCGCGACGTCGCGAGTAATCGAGTGCGCGTCGGTATCGGGGAAGTTGGTGGTGGGCCACCGGACGACGTGAATGCGATACCCACGCCCGGCCTGCTCAACCCTTCGTCATTAGTCACAGCCACCAACTTGTCTTCAAGCGACGTGCAAACGATCGTTCAGCAGGCAGCTTCCGCGGCAGCGTCTCTCGGCAAGGCGGTCACGATCGTCGTCACGGATCGCGAAGGCAATGTGCTCGGCTTCTTTGCGATGCCGGGCGCGCCCGCTACGACGACGATTCGCAGCGTCGGCACTGCGGGTCAGGGTTTGGAAGGTGTTGTTGCACCCGCGAGCGACGCTGCGACAGCGAAAGCTTCAACAGCCGCGTTCTTCAGCACGACCGGCAATGCCTTTTCCACGCGCACCGCGGGCTTCATCATTCAGGAACATTTCCCGCCAGGCATCAGCTTCCGTGCCGGCGGTCCGCTTTACGGCGTCCAGTTCTCTTCTCTTCCTTGCAGCGACATCAAGAAACCCTCGGCGCGGCTCGGTCTATCGGCAGATCCGGGTGGTTTGCCGATCTATAAAAACGGCTTGCCCGCCGGTGGGATCGGCATCGAAGGCGTCGGACTTTACACGGTGGATCGCGATCCAACCGACAACGATCAGCCGTTCGAAGAGTTGATCGCCGCCTCGGGCATTCGCGGCTTTGAAGCGCCGGCGCTGATTCGCGGCGACAACATACTCGCCGACGGTATCAGGCTCCCGTTTACAAACGTCACGAACCCGCCGGTACCCACGACCACCGCAAGCATCACGGGCGCGATCATTTCGGCGGCGCCTGCTTCGGAGTTTGTGCCGCAGGTCGTTGGAGGAATTGCCGGCGAAGTTAGCCCACGATTCTTTCCATTCATTGCCGGCACCGCGCCGTCGAGTAATGCGCTAACTGCCAGCGACGTGGGCGCGATCATCGCGCGCGCGGCGCAACAATCAAACATTACGCGGGCCGCGATCAGGCAGCCGCTGGGCAGCAATGCGCGCGTGACGATCGCCGTTGTAGACACTGCGGGTGTGGTGCTCGGAGTCTTCCGCCAACAGGATGCGCCTATTTTTGGTTTCGACGTTGCGGTCCAAAAGGCTCGGACGGCAGCGTTCTTCTCCAGCGCCAACGCCGCAACGGCTCTGCGCGCGGCAGGTCTTGGATCTTACGTCGATCGCGCGCAGGCTGACGGACTGCGGTTCGACGGCGCTTTCGCTTTCAGTGACCGCGCGACCGGTTTTCTTCATCGCCCGTTTTTCCCTGACGGAATAAACGATACTGCGCCAGGTCCATTCAGCACAGCGCTAGCCAACTGGAGCCCGTTCAACGTCGGGCTCCAACTCGATCTCATTCGCACTAATTTCCTGGCGTCGGTAGTTGGACCACCAGTGCCGTGTACTTCGATTTCATCGCTGCCGAACGGTATTCAGATATTTCCCGGCAGCGTACCGCTTTATAAAAATGGTGTTCTGGTGGGCGCAATCGGCATCAGCGGCGATGGCGTTGACCAGGACGACTTGATTGCTGCTGCGGGCGCGAATGGTGTTTCACCTGCGCCCGCGATCCGTTCTGACCAGATCTTTGTGCGCGGCGTGCGTTTGCCGTTCCTGAAGTTTCCGCGCAGTCCCAATCTATGAAACTCGTCATTTTTGCGTTGCTATTGATGGTCGCGGTCGTGGTGGCCCAAAGCCAGGAACCCGCGAAACAAACGGGCGTGCTGCGGCTCCGTGTGCGTGTGAAAGCGGACGACGCGGCAAAAATGCTAGGGCTCCCACGCAAACGCTTTTTTCTCATTCCGGGAACTCTCGAACAGAACCGTGCGCTCATCGACGCGATCGAACGCCAGACCCTCACCAGCCGTGATTGTTATTATCAAAAGCTCGGCGCGAGCGCGGCGCTGATCGAATGGCTAAAGTCCGGCGATTGCGAATCGGTCTATTGCCGCGGTGTCGAAAAGGATTTTGTTACCGGACCAAAAGCGGTGCCTGAATTCGCGAGCGCGTTTGCGGCAAGCCAGAAGGAATACAGTAATGAAGAAACGGCCTTGCGGTGGTTGACGACCAACGTGCCTCCTGACATGCGCGACGGTTTCTATCGCGACCGGCAGGGCGTTCTCAAGGCACTCCTGAAACAAGCACCTTCAGCACTCTCAGTCATGACAGATGTCAACGGCACGGCTTACTTTACCGATCTAGGACCGGGAACCTACGTTCTAACTAACCTGATACCAACCGAACTCGGGCAAAACCTCGTGACCTGGAATTGTGAAGTGCAGGTCAAAGCCGGAGACCTGGCGACTGAAAAGCCGTATCTCGTTTCAAATCGAAAAGATCGAAACGTGAAGTGCGTTGGGGTTGAGAAACCGATGCCAGTTTGTGCCGCAGATTAACACGGATGAGAACACGGATTAAGATATTAATAATTTTCGGCTTAATCTGTATCCATCCGCGTTTATCTGCGGCTCAAATCGACTATTCGAAGTTTTCTCACGCCACGCCGAAGCATCGGGCGGCGTGTAATACGTGTCACAAGATATCGTTTCCGGATATCAAGGATTACCCGAGTCATAATGCGTGCGTGAGTTGTCATCGACCGCAGTTTTTCCGCGGTGCAAGGCCGCCGATCTGCTCGGTGTGCCACTCGAAGACCTCGCCGCGTGATGAGGCGCGGTTTGCTTTCAGAAACCCGGCGTCGAAACTGCAATTCACGATCGAGTTTCCGCATGACAAGCACCAGGACGTGATCGCGATGCTGCGGTTCTCGCATGCGCCGCAGAATTACTACAACTGCGCTGTTTGTCACGGGCAGCGTACCGCGACCTTCAAGGCAGTGCCGACCGAACATTCGTCGTGCTTCAACTGTCACTGGAAATCGCAGCAGCCCGTTGCGGACAACTGTAACGGCTGTCATAAGCTTGCGACGACGCCTTACACCGCCGCCGGCGATCCTACACGAATCTCGATCAAGTTTATTCACGAGGGCGGTGGTGAGAAGAAACAACATGTTGACGAATGCACGACGTGTCATATCAACATCACCAAAGCCGCATCACTGCGTGGGCTGAAACCTGATGTGCCGATCACCGCGTGTACGGAGTGTCACAACCAACCAGGAAAGCGAGAGGATCTGAATAAGGAGTTATTTGCGCTCGATAAGAATCGCAACTTCACCTGTGCCTATTGTCACGCGCCAAACGTTGGCAACCTCGATCCGCCCGCGAGTCATTACCTGATCGCCGAGCGTCCGCCGCTCAAACGCAAGGACATCAAATGACGAGGCTTGTTGTGATGATGCTGTTAGTTTTTGGAGCCGCGCCGGCGCAGGGGCCGCAGCTCGATTACTCAAAGTTTCTTCACAACAGCCAGCGTCACAGTTCCCTTGCCTGTAACTCTTGTCACGAGCGTGCCGATAATTCGGCAACACCGCGCTTTCCGGGTCACAAAGCGTGTACTGACTGTCATCGCGGACAGTTCACGACACCGCAGATCCCGATGTGCATGATCTGCCATACCGACGTCAGCAGTAGCAATCCGCCTCTCAAGAATTTCCCGGCAAGCTTCAACGAACCTTTCAACGTCAAGTTCGATCACGCGCAGCACAATACCGGAGCGGCGCGCCCGCCGCGCGGCTGTGCGGGTTGTCATAATGCGCCGATCCAGCGCGGCGCGGGATTATCGATTCCGGCAAATATCGCCGCTCACAATAATTGCTACACGTGCCACACGCCGTCGAGTAAATCGAACGCGGGACGCGAGATCGCATCGTGCGGCGTTTGCCACGACCAGAAAGCATACCGGCCAACGAGCACCAACGCGCGCTCGTATCGCTACGCATTTCGTCACACGGACCACGACGCCCGCGAACGGCTCGCATGTGCTGACTGCCACAAGTTAACGGCCGGCGCGGCACAGACGCGGCAGGTGAGTTCGCCCACGGCGGCCGAGCACTTTGCCACGACGCGGGGCATGACGTGTCTGACCTGTCACAACGGCAAGAGATCGTTTGGCGGCGACCTGGCGTTCAAAGACTGCAAGCGCTGTCACACCGGTCCAACTTTTCGGATGCCCATGTGAGCCGCGGATAAACGGATAAAAAAATTGACAGGTTCAGCACTACGTAACTAAGATTTCCACTGATGAAATACACAATCATTTTGCTGCTGGCGCTCGTTTCCCTCGGTCTGGTTGCACAGGAAAAAGAAAGCAAGACGCAACCGAAGGAAGTCACGCTTAGTAAGGACAGCCAGTCGGACAAGTACGGCGATGTGCCGTTCAATCACGAGAACCACTCGATTAAGAAGTACAGTCCCGATGGGCAGGCCGTGCTGAGTTGTGTTGAGTGTCACCACACGGATCAACCGCCGGCGAGCTTGAAGCCGCCCTTAAAGACTTCCGAGCGGGCAGTGCTGTTGACGACCGAGTCGCTCGCAGCGGCTGATGCCAAGCCGGTGAAGAGCTGTCGCGCTTGTCACCTTCAGGCAGGTGACGACAGTGCGCCGATGCCGGCGATCCAGTACCCCGATAAGCCAGCGCCAACAAAGCTGAACAACGAAGTCGCTTATCACCTGAACTGCAACATCTGCCACGACAAAGCGATCGCCGCCCGACCCGCCTTGAAAGGCAAAGTGCCAGGCTCAAACGACTGCATCCCCTGCCACAAACCAGCAGGATAGCCACAAGGCACAAAAGACAGAATTAGCCACAAAAAGGCACATAAAGCACAAAAGATTTAAGCAGAAGCAGAATTCATTTTGTGCTTTATGTGCCTTTTGGTGGCTGAACTTTTTGTGCCTTCTGTGGCAGTTAGAGCATTGATGCGCTCCAGCGGCGCTTGTCGAGGATGTGCTGGACGTGGCACGAGGTACAGTTTGGATTGGCGTCTTTCACGTGGCAGGCGGTGCAGGTGGTTCGCGGTGTCTCTCTGTCGATTGGATTCAGGGAGTTGTGGCAGCTCGAGCATGAGAGGCGT
>JAICQI010000616.1 GCA_025937955.1 Pyrinomonadaceae bacterium | reverse complement strand
GTGCGAAATCGGAACTACGCAGGAACGCGTTGCTACTCCGCCGAGATGCACCGTGCAGGCGCCGCACGCACTAATCCCGCAGCCGTACTTCGTGCCCGTCATCTTTAAATCTTCACGCAGCACCCAGAGAAGTGGCGTTGAAGGATGGACGTTCACTTCTCTCCGCTCGCCATTTACGTTTATTTGGTAAGTCGCCATCGTTGGAGCTCCTATTTCGGGCATGGCGTGCCGGCTTCGACCCAGCGACGCGTGGCAGCGACGAATTCTTCGTGTGACATCGGTGGGAGTGTGCGCTTCGATCCATCGGGTCTAACGCCGGGATTCCACGCCCACTTCACGAGCGCTTCTTCCTCGTGATGTTTCAGCAAACCTGGACCATCGAGATTGTGGTTTCGCGAACGGTCGGTCAGTTGTCGACACACGGCGGCGCTTGATAGCGGTCGATCGTTGATGTCCTGCCAACGCATCTCGAGTGGCGCGAGGTGCCAGTTGTCACCACCGGGAACACCGGTGCTGTCGGCATTGGTTTCCTGATGGCAACCGGCGCAGTTCAAACCGGGAACGCCTTTGCCTTCCGGACCACCACGCACGACATTCGCGACGTGACGCCGTCGATCGTCGCCTTGTTGTGGATAGTCAGTGGCGGTGTGACAGTTGATACAGCGCGGATGGGTTAACACGGAGTAGACTTGTCCCCACGCAGCGAGACCTTGCGGCGTGGTGACAGCCTCATCAGCATCGGTAACGCTGATCCCCAACGCTAAAGCAACAACGAGCGACGACACCAAAAGACCTGCACGAATCTTCGGCATCAGAATCCTCCTGCTGAATTAACAAAGTCGGAGATCGGAGTATGCCACAAAAAGGCGCAAAAAAGCACAAAATGAATTGCGGATAGTTATCCGCAATTCACCTGTGAAAATCTGTGGCTCGATTCAGTGAGTGTGACGATGTTTGGCGCCTGTGCGCAGTGCCCGTAACTGCGCACGATACCATTCAAGGCCTTCCGGATCGTTAGGGTTCGCAGCTTTCACTGCCAACGTCATCGCCTGGATCGCGCCTTCAGTGTCGCCATGCAACTGTCGCAAGTACGAAACGCGCGCGTAAGAGGAGCTGTCAGGCCGCAAGTCGATCATTCTTTGTGCGGCCTGCACCGCGCCTGCAAGGTCTCCTGTCTCCACGAGCGCATCAGTGATCATTCCCCATACGTCGTGATCGTCGTCGCGAAAAGTTTGAGCTTGACGCGCAGTTTGAAGAGCTTCAGCAAACTGGTGGTTAGTCAACTGAAGTTTTGCGCGTAATTTCAATCCATTGTAATTATCGCGCTCGGCTGCCAGCGAGCGCAGTAAGCTCTGGTCTTCACGCTTCGGAGATCGCAAACCGACAATGACTGCCGCGAGCAAGCAGAGACTTGCCAGTGATAGAAGTGACAACCTGATTATTCTCATCGTTTGCTCCTTGTGCTTACGGCAGTGCGGGAAGCGCGTTGATGGGGTGATGCTGATGTGGAGCACCGAGCGTGCTATTGCCTGATTGTGGCGTACCGAGGTAAGGGAAGCGCGTCAGGAATGGCACGTCGTTGTTCGCAACACCATCGCCGATCGTGTTGTTGGGTGAAATGTTTGTTGCTGGGGTGAGCGGTGTTCCACCTGCGACGGCGCGCAGGCAAATGTCTACGACATCGTCAAACACGCGGCGCCCGTTGGGAAAACCGGCGACGTCGCCACCGAGCAGACCCAAACGGCTCGGATTCGACGACGGTGAAATCGCAACGTTGAGACGCAGCATCTCGTGCGGCTTGCCGTCCGAGAGAAATGTAGTGAAGTTTGGACCAGTGACAGCATTGACAGGAATTCCAGTGGCGAAAATCGCGACCAGATCGTTTCGTGGCGCCGGTGGAACGTTGATGCCGAATACCGCGCTGAGTAGTTGAGCAAGCTGAGGATTCGTCACAAACTGCGCAAACTGCGAATCACCGGCAGGGGTCGCGCGATTGAATGCGTCTTTCAACTTGAGCGGGATGATTAATTCGTTAACCAGCGGCGAACCGAGTCGAGACACTTGTTGCAACGGACCGGCAGTCAACGGATCCTCCGCTCCTTCATGAGGGTTCGACCTCAGCACCGTGATTTTTTGCCGGCTCGAAGTGGCCCAAACGCCGATGACAGCGTCCGGCGCAGTTGGGCTAGAAGGCAGTGCGCCAGTGCGTGTGAGTTCCTGTATAGGAACTTCGATCGCGATCGTGCTGACATTGAAACCGGCGGTCGAATCCACGCCGTCGATCGCACCGATCGACTTGAGCTTCAACGTATCGAAGACGCCACCAACGTCGATGTAGAAGCCCTCGTCTCTCTGACCCGCGAAGACCTTGCCGCCGTTCGGCAGTGAATAAACTGCCGGTTGCGCCAGCGTGGTTTCATAGTTAGGAGTGGTGCGTTCACCGATGTTGTTTGGAGGCGTGAGCAGGTCTTTCGCAAGGAGCACTGGTTTGTTAGTGCGTCGATCGATGCGCGTCACGCTGTAGGTTTGCGGTTCGTTGTAATCGGGATCGTCGAGCGACGTGATCAATGGCTCGATTCCGCCGGTGCCGTTAAGCGCCTGGTTGGGCGCAGCCATGCCGAGGATCGAGTCGCCATTTTTGAATCTTGTGTTGAAACGAAACTGGTAGGTAACGTCTTCGGCGCCGTCTCCGGTGTTGTCGATGTAGATCTCGTAGAGCGCCGTGTCGTCAAACTTGTAGAAGTGTGGTCCACCCGATGGTTCCTGAAACGGAATCCAATTCGCGATAAGCGTAACAAAACCGCCGCGTCCCGGCTCCGTACTGCGAAACGCATACGTGTCAGTGTTGTCAGCTAACGGATCCGCCACAATTAACGGCGCTTCGCGATGGCTTGAAGCAAGCGATCTTGTTGGGTTTGGGCTTAGTGTGAACGAGGCAATCAGTGCGAATAACAGCGAGACGAACGCGAGTCGTCTGGCAGACGGATTTCTCATGTCCCTGTATTCCTTTGTCTACTGAGTTGAAAACTTCAGTAGCTATACGGGACGTGAGGCATGTTCGGATTTATCCTCGAGCGTGAGACTCCACGGGACAAGCCCGTGGCATCTCAGAACAAGAGCGTCTGAATGGAATGCGGCAAGCTCTCGACCTCAGCCGCCTGCCCGTCCAGCCAAAGGAAATACGGTATCTTCTGCTCCGTCCGATTCATCACCACCACCGCTACTTTCCCATCCGGGTTGAGGAAAGCAGTCGAAAGCAGCGGGCTTCGGCTCGGCGAGCTCGTGATTCTCTTCGCGCCTTGTTGAATGAACTTCGAAAAGTGTCCGATGTAGTAATAAGAGTTTGTGTAGATCAACTCGCCGGTACGCGTATCAGCGTGAACGGGCGCGAAGCAGAAATTCTGAACGTGATTCGGCCCGCCGGTTTCGTCCAACAAAACATTCCAATCGGTCCAACCGACTGTGCCACTATTGAAGTCGTTGATCATTGAACGCCCGTAAAGCTCACCAAGCTTCCAATCGCTGAGCCGTTCAAACTTGAACGAATCAGCGCAGCCCTCAGTGAAAATCAGGTGCTTGTCCGGGAAAGCCTCGCGCACGAGTTTCACGTTGTCGAACATCGGTTCACCGCCGCTCCACGGCTCATACCAGTGATAACCGATGCCCCAGGCGTACTGCGCGGCTTTCGGATCGGTCAGGATCGTCCTGGCTCGCTGATAGATCAAATCGCGGTTGTGGTCCCAGACGATGATCTTCTTGTCGCCGAGTCGCTCCCGTTTGATCGTTGGGCCGAGATGGTTCTTTAGAAAGTCTCTCTCTTCCTCCGCTGAGAAAATGCACGACTCCCATTTCTGCGTGGCCATGGGTTCGTTTTGAATACTCACGCCCCAGATCGGTATGCCTTCTCGCTCGTACGCTTTGATGAACTTCACGAAGTAGTTAGCCCAGGGTTGATAAAACTCCGGCTTCAACTTTCCACCGCGCAGCATGTTGTTGTTGTCTTTCATGAAAGCCGGTGGACTCCAGGGACTGGCGAACAGGTTGAGCCGCCCGCCGGTCGCGGCAATCGCTTGCTTGATGAAGGGAATGCGAAACTGCCGATCGTGATCGACGTTGAACGACTTCAACTCTTTGTCGCCCTCGTTGACGTAGGTGTAACTG
>JAICQI010000721.1 GCA_025937955.1 Pyrinomonadaceae bacterium | reverse complement strand
GACTGATCGGGCGCGAGGGCGGCAATCTGAATCCGATGCTGGCAAATCTCATCGAATGTGGTTAAAAATCAATCCGTGGACCATATTCGGTTTAATATCGTAAGTCCCCGGTTCAAAGCGAATCCCTTTCCACTGGTCGCGAGTCTAAGAGCTTCACAACCGGTCTTCCGCACTGCCGTGCCTGATAAAACTCCCGTTTGGTTACTCACACGTTATGAAGATGTGGCCACCCTGTTGAAAGACGAATGCTTCGTTTTTGAATCGTGTGCGCCTGCTCACCATTTGCGCTTCGTTTCTCCCATTGCTTTGAGCACAAGTCTCGGTGCAATTAATTACAGCGCCCCTTTTATCTTTATTTTTGTCGCCAAACTGTGAAGTTCCCGTTAATGTAATCAGTCAAGGGCGTACAGGCGTGCCGCGCTGATCCCCAACCGGATAGCGAACCGCGGAACCGGCGCGTTGTCAATTCACTGGCCCAAGTCGCGTGATAACGTTTGCTGCTAAACGCAACTGGTGTAGGGCCATTCCTGAAGGCTTCGCGAAGTGTGATCGACGTTCATGACCTCCATTTCACCTACGCGCGCTCGCACAAAGCGGCCGTGCGTGGACTGACGTTTGCCGTCGAACGCGGCGAGATCTTCGGTTTCCTCGGACCGAGCGGCGCCGGCAAGTCCACGACCCAGAAAATTCTGATCGGCCTCCTCGAAGGCTACCGCGGGTTTGTGCGCGTGCGCGACAAGGAGGTCGCGACCTGGACCGCCGACGACTACGAGCGGATCGGCGTCTCCTTCGAGGCTCCCAACCACTTCCTCCAGCTCACGGGCATCGAGAACCTGCGTTATTTCGCGGCCCTGTACCGCGGCGCAACGCGCGCTCCCGCGGCGGTGCTCGAAACCGTTGGCCTCGAGAACGACGGCAGCCGGCGTGTTGGCGAGTACTCGAAGGGTATGAAGTGCCGTCTGAGTATCGCCCGCTGTTTGTTGAACAAACCGGATCTGATTTTTCTCGACGAACCGACGGGCGGTCTCGACCCGGTGAACACGCAGCGCGTCAGGAACGTCATTCGGGCAGAGCGGCACGGCGGTGCAACGGTCTTTCTCACTACGCACGACATGGCCGCGGCCGATGAGTTGTGCGACCGAGTTGCATTCATCGTCGACGGACGCATTGCCTGCATCGACTCGCCACGTGCGCTGAAGCTCGCGCATGGCGAACGGACAGTGCGAGTCGAGTACCGTTCCGGCGACCGCGCAACGCACCGTGACTATCCGCTCGACGGCCTCGCTGATAACGCAGCATTCCAACAGGTGCTCCGCGAGTGTGACGTGCAGACCATCCATACCCGCGAAGCGACACTAGCCGACGTTTTTATCCGCGTGACGGGGAGGGCGTTGGTATGACGCGACTCGCCGCGACGCTCCAGACAGACGTGCGGGTGCAGCTGCGCAACGGCTTCTATCTGGCGACCGGGTTCGTGGTGGCATGCTCAATCGCTCTCCTGCGCTGGTTGCCGGACGATATCACGGCGTTGCTGCTGCCAGTTGTGCTTCTCGAGAACGTCCTCATCAATACGTTCTATTTCGTGAGCGCGTTGTTGTTGCTGGAGCGGGGTGAGGGTACGCTTTCCGCACAAAGCATCACGCCGCTCCGCGGTGACGAGTACCTGGCGTCCAAGGTGATAACGCTGACAGCACTATCGCTGGTGGAAAGCCTTGTCATTGCCTCGGCCGTGACTGGACTCGACAGCCAACTCTTGATGATGTCCCTCGGGATTGCGCTCGCCGCGATATTCTTCTGCTTGTCGGGTGTCGCGCTGATCGTCCACTACGAGTCGATCAATGAGTTCATCATGCCGTCAGTGCTCTACACCGCGGTGCTTTCACTGCCAGTCCTTGGATACTTCGGCGTCGGCCCGCGAGATTTGTACCTAGTGCATCCAATCCAGGGTTCGCTCGAGTTGATTCAGATGCAAACGCCGTACATGCCAGCCCGCCTTGCGTATGCGATTGGCTATCCGCTGCTCTGGCTGGTGCCAATTTTTCTCTGGAGTCGCCGCGCGTTTCGCCGGCTGCAAAGGCGATGAGGACAGTCGCCGCCTTCCGGTCACTCGGGGCCGTCGACGTGCACAATGTGGCGCGCGACTCGATGCTGCGCTGGGTTGCACTCTTCACGCCAGCATTCGGTCTGCTGTTCCGATTCGCTGTTCCGCCAATTGCCGACGCCTTGCGTCGTCAGTTCAACTTCGACCTCGTCGCCTATTACCCGCTTCTCATGAGCTTCCTGCCTCTGATTGTGGCAGGAATGATCGGAACCGTGGTCGGATTTCTGTTGCTCGATCAGAGAGACGACCAGACGCTGTCGGCGCTGCTGGTCACACCGCTCAGCCTGGGCGACTACCTGCGGTATCGCCTCAGCGTGCTGATGCTCGTAAGCGTCGGTTTCGGTACGCTCATGGTGCCACTGGCGGGACTGACGGTGACGACGCCGCTGCAGGCCGTGGTGAGCGCGGTGACGGCGGCGCCGCTGGCGGCGATCTACGCGCTGTTCCTCGGCACGATCGCCGCGAACAAAGTGCAGGGATTCGCGCTCGCCAAGGCGGTAGGCATCGTGATGGTGCCGTGCGTCATGTCGTACTTCGTAACGAGTCAGTGGCAGAGCGCATTCGGGCTCCTCCCGCACTATTGGCCGCTGAAGGTTTTCTGGCTGTTCGACGCAGGGGAGACCGGGGCGGCGCTGGCGCACGCGCTGATCGGGCTCGCATGGCAGTCGGTATTACTGACGGTGCTCGTGCGCCGCTTCTCGCACGTTGCCAGGCGATAGACTCGTTGAGTTACGAAAGCCGCTCTATCTTCTCTTGTGCAGATTACTGAGAGTACCTTGGAGTACCTTACGGTGCTATCCATGCCGCAAGTTTCTTTGAATTTCTATAAAATCCCTTTTCTTTCACGGCGGCGACCCGCCAGCATTACCCCCGGGCTCTGCGAGAATCTGGTCCATTAGTTGACGAAATCGACAAACACCTGCACGATAACATTCCGAAATCTTCTCCTTTAAACATAACTGTTTTAGAACGCCATATCACGGACGCTACCACGATGGCCAAAGAGAGACCAGCAGCTAATATTGAAAGCACGCGTTGGATCGATCGTGCCCTTAATACAATCGAGCGATTGGGAAACAAACTGCCCGATCCAGCCGCACTATTCTTGATACTGCTTGCTGTGGTCTGGATCTTGTCAGCCTTACTCGCGCCTGTCTCATTTAGCGAGATAGATCCGCGGAATGGTCAGCCCATCAAGATTAATAATCAGCTTACCGGCACTGCAATCGCGGCATTTCTTTCCAACATGGTCACAACGTTCACCAGTTTTCATCCGTTGGGTGTCGTGCTTGTGGCACTGCTCGGCGTCGGG
>JAICQI010000077.1 GCA_025937955.1 Pyrinomonadaceae bacterium | reverse complement strand
TCGCGGGCAGATCGATCGTCTTCTCGCCAACTGGCCGCAGAAGAACATCCGCGTCATCGTCGTCACCGACGGGCAGCGGATCCTCGGCTTGGGGGATCTCGGCGCCAACGGGATGGGGATACCGGTCGGCAAACTCGCCCTCTACAGCGCGTGTGCCGGTATCGATCCTGAGTGGTGTCTTCCTGTGACCCTCGACGTCGGAACGAACAACGAGAATCTCCTTTCAGACGTGCTGTACCTGGGATATCCACGCCGGCGGTTGGAGGGGAAAGCCTATTTCAATCTCGTAGAGGAGTTCGTCACCGAGGTCCAGTCCCGCTATCCCGATGCGCTGATTCAATTCGAGGACTTCC
This sequence comes from Pyrinomonadaceae bacterium, assembly GCA_025937955.1. Classification (GTDB taxonomy): domain Bacteria; phylum Acidobacteriota; class Blastocatellia; order Pyrinomonadales; family Pyrinomonadaceae; genus PSRF01. The sequence goes on along the minus strand of JAICQI010000077.1, from coordinate 12,395 downwards.
TCACGCCGAACGCGTACGCGCTCCTGGAGAAGTACCGGGATCGTGTGCTGTGTTTCAACGACGACATTCAGGGCACTGCCGCTGTCGCGCTGGCCGGCGTGTACGCCTCAACGCGGATCACCGGAGTCTCGTTTCGCGATCTACGGATCATGTTCCTCGGGGCCGGCTCCGCAGCCACCGGGATCGCGGATCTGATGACGACTGCCTTTGTGGACGAGGGGTTGACTCTGGACGACGCCCGACGCCATCTCTGGTTTGTGGATCTGAACGGCCTGGTCGTGAAGGGCAGACGTGATCTCATGCCGCACAACCTTCCGTACGCGCACGACCACAAGTCGTTGGCATTCGTCGAGGCGATCGACGCGATCCGTCCGCATGTATTGATCGGAGCCACTGGCGCTCCCGGAACGTTTACGCGGACAGTGATCGAGCGGATGGCCGCAATCAACAAACGCCCGGTGATCTTTGCGCTGTCGAACCCGACGTCGAAGGCCGAGTGCACCGCCGAACAGGCGTATTCGTACAGCGGGGGCCGAGCTGTCTTCGCGAGTGGTAGTCCTTTCGCACCAGTGATCTTCGAAGGCAGGACGCTGCGCCCAGGCCAGGGAAACAACGCCTACGTCTTTCCCGGCATCGGCCTCGGCGCCGTGGCCAGCCGTGCGCGCACCCTGCCCGACGAACTGTTCCTGGCAGCTGCGCGGACGCTCGCAGGCTTGGTTCGACAGGACGATCTCGACGAGGGATCGCTCTATCCGCCGTTGAGAGGGATCCGCAAGCTCTCACTCGCGATTGCGGCGAGCGTTACGACCAAGGCGTACGAGATGAACCTGGCGCGCGAGAAGCGGCCGAAGAACCTACGGCGGCACATCAAGGCGCTGATGTACGAGCCCTAGCGTCCGCATCAACTCGTTCAATAGATCTGCGTCGGTCGAGATATAAATTGCAAGGGTTGTTACGGTCAAATCCTGGCCTCTGGTCTACTTGAAGAAGACTCCGGCTCTATCTTCATCTGGCAACTCGCCATGGACGTATTGGCGATACAGGGCGTATTGAAGCGAATAAAGCTCTCCGGCCCGTGCCGCATTGAAACTGGGATAAAACAGTCGCCGCGTGCGGTGAGAATAATTTGGCTGGCTATAATGAAGCGCCTGGCTGTGAAAGATGACGATATCGCCACCTTGTACCTCTATCAGTTCGCCTTCCGACATTGGGATCAATTTGGCCTCTTTAGTGCTCAGCGCTCGTTTCTCACCCAATGGCGTCAACAGCCGCCTGTGATAGCCGGGGAAAAAACAGACCGCGCCATTTTGGGCATCGGCGCTGTCTATGGCCACCAAAACCGAGCATATATCTTCCGGAGAGAACGACTGCCACCATGCATAGTCTTGATGCAGCGCGTATCCGTGTTGTCCGGGAAGCTTGAAGATCAGTTTGTCCTTGAACAATTTCACATCATCGGCGAGTAGCTCCTTTATTGGACCTATCAGCCTCGGGTCTTCAGTAACAGATCTGAATACCGGCGAGAGGTCCACAACCGGGTCAAACCTCTCGAACGTATATTCTCCGCTCAGCCCTGTGTGGAACCGCGTACGCAAGTTGTTCTTATCGATAACGTCGCGGAGTGTGAGCAAGCGCCGGCATTCCTCACGCCAGACTTCTAAATCCCTGGAAGTGAATACCGAGCGTAAGACTGTATAACCCTTCTGGTGATAGTCGCGGATGCGATCTCCAGTCATATTCCAAACCTTGTGTCGCTGATCACCCTGATGCCTCCTGGTCGCGAGTGGTAGCCACGTCCAACAACGCCGGGCCCTTCTGTCCCAAAGCCCAATCCAACGCCGGACGTAGCTCTGGGCCGCACGAGACGCGACGTGCAACCAAACCCATTGATTGGGCCAGCGCGACGAAATCAACCTCAGGCGCTGTGATCTTCATGCCGGTGAAAACCCCGTGCCTCATCGACGCACCTTGCATTAGAGCCAAGCGGTCTTTCAATACCATGTAACCCGCATTGTTAAATACTACGAACACCACTGCCGCATTGTAGTGGGCCGCAGTCCATAACGCTTGAATCGAATAGAGTGCCGATCCATCGCCCACCGCGCAGATCACCTGGCGCTCAGGTAGCGCGAGCTTAACCCCAATAGCGGCCGGAAGCCCCAGTCCTAACGAGCCGCCTTTTGCGTAAAAATATGAGTTCGGTTCATTCAACTCAAATATTGTACGAACGTAGGCAGTCGCTGTTACTGACTCATCGACAAGTACAGCACTTCCGTCTGCTGCCCTTCGCATCTCGCGCACAATGTAAGCAGGCGACATGGGGCCGTCATGCGGCGGCGTTACGAAAGCTTGCTCGAGGAACTTTGCTTGCTGATCCGCAATTCGGGCCGCGGTCGACTCGCGCCGGCGCTGCACGCCGGTCGAAGTCATGTCTCCCATAAGTGGCCGGAGCGCGTCGAGCAATTCTTGAATCGCTGAACGCGGATCAGCTTGTATTGCTATCTCTGCGGGATAATTCTTTCCAAGCTCGCGGTCATTAACATCGATCTGAATGATCCGCACCCCTGCAGGAATCATCCGTGTTCCTGTGTAGACTAACGGCACAAGAGTGCTAACGCCCACGATAAGCAGCACATCAACATCTTCAAGCAGCGGCCGTGTCTGCTCCGCGCTTGGGAACAGCGGCCAGTCGCACAAAGGATGGCCGGTCGGGAAAACCAGCAAAGAGTTCGTTGGCTCAGTGTGGACGCGTGCGCCTAACGCTTCAGCAAGAATAACGATCTCGCCCACTGCGCCCGACCGCGCGCAGCCGTCGCCAACTATGATTGCCGGATTCTGTGCTGATGCTAGAAGGAGGGCTGCTTTTTCGATCATCATGCGGTCGCCGCGTAGTCGAGGGCCGATGCGCGTGACAGGGGGCAACTCCGTCTCAACGCGTTGCTGTAAAAAGTTCACTGGAAGCGAAAGAAAGACCGGGCCGGTCGGCGGTGTTTGCGCAATCTTGAATGCGCGCGCCAAGACCCTGGGTATCTCGGCAGCTGAGCGCACCTCCCAAGCCCATTTAGTGTGCTGTCGAGCAAGCTCGATCATGTCGGCGCAGAGCAATGGTTCGTCGATAAGGGAACACGTGGCTTGCTGGCCCGCCGTCACTATAAGAGGTGTACCTGCTCGGTATGCGTTGTAGAGATTTCCCAGCGCGTGGGCCAACCCTACATTCGTGTGTAGGTTTACAACAGCAGGGCGGCCCGTTGCGTCTGCATAGCCTGCCGCGATTCCGAGGGCCGAGTCTTCGTGCAAGGCCAGAATGTAAGTGATCTCATCGCGCTCGGCGAACATCTCCATCAGTGGAAGTTCGGTCGTGCCTGGGTTGCCGAAAACATAACGCACACCTTCGCGAACCAGCATTGCATACATAGCCTGTGCGCCAGTCATTTCTGCCATGTCGTCTTATCCTTCCCGCACCATGGTGGAGCAAGCACAAGCACGGATGGCACGCGACTCGGCTCCGCCAGACGGAGTAGTCCGTAGCCGATGCCTGCCAGGCCGGTCATCAATCCGGGCGATTCAACTCTTTGTGGATTACCACAAAGCCAGCCGTACCGGTCGAAGCTATCCAAGATCATGGCTGAAATGCGTTCCACCTGAAAGCCCCACTCTGGCTTATCAAGCACCGAACTCGCTTGCAACAACAACTCAAGATTGCCCAGGTCGCCGTGACACAATGAATGGTTTAGACCGAAGCCATGGCTCATGGTGGTCCTTAGCGAGCTATCAATCTCGGCACGGATTGCCACACCATCGACTTGCTCGATCGAACTCAGGCGGGCCAACCCAATTCCCGGCGCGCCATAGCACCAGGTTGTCAAAAAACTATACTGATCTCCGTCGGTCGTCTGGCCCGCCGTATCAAGCTTACGGAGGTCAGGCCAATTCTCATTCTCACGAGAGAAGAGACTGCGCTCGTAGGCTTCAGCATCCAGAGCCGTCGTCCGAAATCGTTCTTCACCGGTTAATCTGTACAATTGCAAAAGCGCCCACGCGATTCCGGCTGCGCCATGAGAAAAACCGGTCAGAGGCTTCGTCGCAGGAATCGGTGTTACCCAGGCAATGCCGCATTCCATTAGTTGAGCCTGGGCTATGAGCCGATCGCCACACTGAATTGCAGTATCAAACGTCTTCTGTGAGGGGGCGCAATGATAGAGGCTCATTAGACCGCCGATACAACCGGCAGCGCCACCGATGATATCAAGCTGGTCGTCTCGCTCGATCAGCGCTGGAAGTAGATCGACAATCTCTTCGGCTTCAGCAAGCAAGCCGGAGTCATTCCAAAGCGTGCCGAGATGCGCGAGCGTGTAGATGATTCCTCCCCAGCCGTCAAAAGCGCCTATCGACTTCAGATGTTGTTTGTTGCGCTTCAAGTGACGTCCCAGTGTCGCCATTGCAGCACGCGCCAATCGTGTGTAGTGCGCCTCCTGAGTTATGGCGCCAAGATAAGAGAGGAACAATGCTATTCCAGGCAGACCGTCGTAAAGATCGATGCTCGATGGGGAAAGCGACCAGCGACGCTCATCGCTCAACGTCAAGCCTGTCCAGCCTGCCTCGTTGTCACTTTCTAAGGCCAGCATGTTCAGGCGATCACCAATGGACCGTGCGACCATCAGCAGTCGTTCGCGAAGCTGCTCGTGACTGGCTATCTCTTGAGGCTCACTTAAAACATAACGCTCTTCCACTCCATCAATGCCCATGAAAAGCGTCGCCATCGAAGCGCGAATAAACCATAACTGCCGTTCAAGATCAGCTTCGCTAAGCCGTTCGATCATGCGCCTGACATTAGCCATGCAGGGCTCGTCAAAGAAATTTGGAATCCGGTCATTCTCACTGGTCCACAGATCGCGTGAGAGAGGGCGAGTAGTGAAAATCGGAATGTCGCCTCGCTCAAGATCACGGCGCTCAGCCGGAATCACCCTGGCCAGGGAGGGGCGTTTCTCTATATCAACCCAGAGCCGATCAAAGAAGCGATCACGGTCAAGAGCGTTGCGACGCAGATCGGGATGAAAGCTTTCATACAGTAGCAAGCTGTAGATTCGAGTCGGGCGAATGATTACACGTACTTCATCCTCAGCAAACTGAACCAATGGTCCATCTTCCGACAGCAGGACATTGCGATGCTTCAATAACAAGCGGTAAACGCTGACAAATCCATCGACTATCGACTCGGTATAATCCAGCACATTTACCTCAGCGCCATTGAGCGTCGGACGATTGAAATCTCCCTCGCTCGGTGTTCGCCTGCGAGCCAGTCGCATTTGATCGGTACCCGCGCCTTCCCAGTAGGGACTACGAAATGGCTTCAGCTGTCCCGCTTCTGCGCCCAGGCCGCTAAGATCGATGCCCTCATAATCGGCCTTGATCCAAATGCGGTCTGGCAGTAACCCGACCCGCACAACCGAATGGGCTATGGCTTCTTCAGTTAAGTCCGGTAGTGCCGAATCAGTTCCGCGAATGCGGGGGTGCAACAACGATTCCAGATCTACCAACACGGGATGTTCACCCGCCGCAATCAAATTCTCGGAATGAAAGTCGGTCGCCTCCAAAGCGAATAGCAAGGCGAGATAGCCGCCTTGCCTCTGATAGAAGCGATGAACCTCGTCAAAGGAAACGCAGGTCTCAGCGGAAACAAACTCAACCCAGCCATGAGTTTTGCAGTCGAGAATTTTTATCGTACGGAAGGAGGCATGATCACCAAGGCGGTTCACCCATGTTAGAAGGTCCTGAAAATGTGTATCTATCGATAGTGACTTCGGCTTGTACACGATCTGAAAGCCAGAGACAAACTTGATTATCAGAACAGACCGTCCACCGCGATGTTTGTCAGACGCGCCCCTATTGACATGGACCAACACGCCGGGATCACTATCGGGGTTGAAAGTCGTCTGAATAGAGTCCCAATCCGTGCACAAGTGAGTCAGAAACTCCAGACAGAAATCTACCCAGTTATCCAGGCAGGTAACTAACTGCCGCGCCAGGACCGGATACTCTTGCAACACAGCCAGGACCGCATCGCGCTCGCGCACTCGCCGCAAAAAACTCTGAAACCGCTGCTCCGCTGTATCGCCATCCAGCAAGCCTTGGAGTCGGGCCACGTTTAATTCCAGCGCCATCGTGCGACTCAACATCGTGAGTAACTCGATCGGCAAATCGGCAAAAAGCGTGTCTTCGATTGTGTCTGGATCGAAAGGTGGGTATGTTCGCGTCTGCACAAGCTTCTGTACTCCGTCGCGCAAGCGGAGACGGCTATGACTAACGAGCGGCGCGATCGCCTCCAGAAATCCAGCTGCTGGTTGATCTCGCAGCGCATCGGGAAGTGGGATTTTTGTGGTGCTATCGGAAACAGGACCAGAGAAAGCTTCCGCAAGCTCGTTCAGCCAACGTGGGAGTTGAGGAATTCGAGCACGTACAGCCTCAATCGGCTCGCCGAGAATAACTGAAAATAGATCCTCGGTCAGATTATCGCTCGCCAGCCGTCGAGCAAAGTGCGCGTCGTCTTCGAACGGCGGTTGCGAACGCCAACGCTTCAGCCGTCGCTTGGCTAGAGCGGCATCAATCTGCGACTCCGATGCCATGCAAGACGCATTGGTCAGCGATGCGATGCGCTCGGCCAGTGTGATTGCCTGGTACCAGACAGAATTATGAAAACCGGATTGAGTCACTCGCCGTCCGACAGTACCTCACTCATGCTCAGTCGCCAGTGGCCTAACAAACTAACTATGAGCATTTCAAAATCTCTCTGCTCGGAGCGAACGGTGTTGAGAGAATACAGAGCTATCCCTCGCCGAAGACTATCGACGATCAATGCCGAAAAGAGGCGACGATTGGATCAAGGCCAACGGTGATTCCTGACGTCACCTATCTATTTTGCAGCCTGCCGAAAGAAGGACACTGATTACGGTGTGCAGCAGTTCGAAATCGGCAGCGTTATGCAAAAGCGTGTCTTCGGCCGCTTTGCCGAATCGAGTTCCAACTCTTCGTCCAATTCGATAGGCCCGGCCGGGTGAGATGGCAACATTGCACGTTGGTCGTCAGTTAAACTGAGACGGAATTCCTCATCCTTCCACGCTCTCACGATATCGAGATCTGACATACTACTCTCCCTTCTCGATGAATGACATACTCGCAGTTGCTTGGGAGGATTAATTGTATCTGGGTCGAAGCCAACTTTATTACATTCAGCCCGAAAGTCAATACCCCGATATTTTGGAGCACTAGAGGCTGTGTAATTTGAGTCTGGACTGATGTCAGGGGAGGCTTACAGCATGTCTTCATGATCGTCGACGAACCGAACCCGTTGGTTGGTATAACGCATGCATCTCCTTTATAGTGGAGTTGCAAGATCGAAGACGCCTGCAACCTAGACTTCTATGGGTTCCTTGTTAGATTCCTGCGAGTTTGCGGACTGACATAAAAATCGCGGGACGCTCAAACAACTTGCGTATCCTACGAACGGTGGACGCTTGTCGTCCTAAAGAATGAGTAGACTTCCCTCTTTGTGCATTCCAACATAGCCGCGGTCATAATCGCAGGCAGATTGTTCGCTTGCTCCTGAGTCATTATGAATTAAAGGTTAGCAATAATTATGTCGACTGATTCAATTCCCCTGGGCTCAGATCACACTGGGTGCGGCGGCGCCGAAGATGCACTCCGCTTCCAGGAGGAACAACTCCGCCTGGTTATCGATGCGGTTCCGGCGCTCATTTCCTATGTCGATTCTGAGCAGCGCTACCAGTTCACAAATAAAAGATACGAGGAATGGTTTGGTCATTCTCGCCAGGAGGTACAGGGCAAACACTTGCAGGAGATCCTCGGCCAGGATGCTTACGAAAAAATTCTCCCGCATGTGGAAGAGGTATTAAGAGGAAAAGAAGTTTCTTTCGCCAGTTGGGTTGACTATAAGGGCGCCGGCAAGCGGCATGTGCAAATTAACTATGTGCCCCATTTGGATGACCATGGAGTCGCGTGCGGGTTCTTAGCTTTCATCCTCGATCTGACTGAGCGAAAACGGGCGGAGGAGGCACTACTCGAAAGCGAGAATCTCAATCGGGCCATCCTATCTTCGCTTGACACGCACGTGGCTGTCTTGGATCGGCACGGGAAGATCATCTCGGTCAATTCAGTTTGGAACGACTTCGCACGAGATAATGGTGTGATACATGAAAACCGCGTCGGGGCCGGTCTTAACTATCTGGAAGTTTGTCGAAAAGCGGCAGCTGCAGGTGACCAGCTAGCTGAAAGAGCGCTTGCGGGCATAAAAGCAGTCTGCGAAGGATCTTCAGAATATTTTCGACTGGAATATCCGTGCCATTCTCCCGTCAGGCAACGCTGGTTTTTAATGCTGGTGACACCTTTGAAGCGACGAGAAGGAGGCGCAGTAGTTGCCCACAACGATATCACCGAGCGCAAGCGGGCCGAAGAGGCATTACGAGACTCGGAGGAAAGGTTACGTAATCTTCTGGAGAACATTCCGGATCATGTTTTGATCGTGGATAGACTTGGCAACATTCGCTATATCAATCACACGGCTCCCGGGTTCACTCCAGAACAGGTTCTCGACAAGCATCTTTCTATCTTTCTTCAGCCTGAGTCGAGGGCACATGCTGAACAATGTCTCGAGGATGTATTCAACACGGGCACGACGTACAATCTCGAGGCGTCTGACGTTAATTTCCGCAGCTATCGAATTCGTTATGTTCCCGTAATCCAGGACGGAGCAGTCGCGTCAGTGCTTGTTGTCGGCACTGACATTACCGAACAGAAGCGCACCGAGAAGTCACGGCGCCACTTGGCCGAACGACTCGCATTCGCTCGTGAAGACGAAAGACGAAGCCTCGCAAGACAACTTCATGATGAAGCCTGCCAGGACCTTGCAGCGGCGTCCATTTATCTGGAACAGCTCGCCCCAAAACTCAATCGCGCCTTACCCGAAGAAGCGTCTCTTAACCACGCTCTTTCCAAAGTGACGCATCTCATACAATTAACGCACGAAACTCTGCGGCAGACCGCTCGCGCTTTGCACCCTTCAACTTTAGAGCATTACGGGTTAGTTAGGGCACTGCGAAGTTTCACACGGGAGCTGAGTATGTTGTCAAACAGGTCTGGGGTTGTTTTTGAGATCGACGTTGCCCCGGATTTTCCCCGTTTCAATCAGATGGTGGAGACCTGCGCATATCGCATCGTGCAGGAGGCCACCACCAATGCATTCAAACATGCTCAGGCACGACGAATTTCAATCAAACTTTCTCTTCAGGGGAACAACGCCTTAATAGTTGTGGAGGACGACGGTCGAGGAATTGACACCGCCCTCTCGGACAGCCATGGCATCGGGCTTGCCGCCATACACGAGCGCGCAGAACTGATTGGGGCAAACGTTGAAATATCAACGGGAGTGGCTCAGGGAACCAGCTTGACGCTTAATATTCCGCTCGCCGAAACCAACGGTATGGGCGAGCACATAGAAGATTTCCAACTGGAAACATCGCAGTATAGTCGGAATGCGCACGACGATAGTCCGGGCTGATGACCTCGAAACTAGTGCGCGAGAGCATCGCGTCGTTGCTGCGGGAAGTGCCGGGTTTCGAAGTTGTCGGACAAGTGCCTCGGGCATCAAACGATCTCGGAGTATCGTCATATTTAGACTGCCGGAAGACAACTCGTGGCTAATTGAAACTGTCTCAACCGAGGGTTCACCCCATCGGCGTGTGGCCAATTTGTGGACCAAATTTTTTGGATTTACATGTAACCTTCCTTAAAACATTACCATTAAAACTTGAGGTTTCCGGGCACACTAAGACCCTGCTGATGCCTGTTGTGGCGTCAGCCTTTGTAATAAGAACGCTCGCTAACGGTCGAGTTTATGCTTCTTACTGGTTATCGACTCGTCCCTCGATTACAGCTTGTATGCCGGAGGATACGTTTGAAAAGAAATCGAAGCCGGTAATCGCTTCGACCTGATCAACGCTCACCCGATACGCTCGCCAATCAGTGCCAATCGATCCTGAATTAGGCATTACCACCGCAATCGTTCTCGTCGACGTAGTCACTCGTGAAACATCATTACTTCCAACGGGCAATACGATGATTACCTTCCACGTTTGAGCGGGCACTGCCACATGACCGTTCGCAATGAAATACTGTAATCCATGACCACCGGAAACAATGTAAAGTTCGTTGCCTTGTGAAACCAACGTTCGGCTGTAGCTCTCCAGATTGGCCCACACGCCCTGATTATTAGCTGGAAGCTGCGGAATCATGTTGGTCATCAGGAAAGTGGCGGAGTTGGCGGTGACAGTCACGGTGCGATCTGCTGAAGGGCACATGTGGCCTCGATCAAAGCCTGAGCCGGAATAATCCGTCGCTTGAACTCGATACCAACCGGATGGCAGAGTCGTATCTGCGCGAAAATCATCCTGGCGTGGTGCACTTCCCAGCCAAGAGGTGTCCAGGTGCCAGCTCACCCAGTTTGGCCCACCGTTATCGCGACTGTAAGACATCGAGTACTGCGGCTTCTCCATCAGATAATTGTTCGGCTGCAATACGTTGGTAACCGCGTTGCTTGGGTTTCCCATCGTGAGATGTTCGTTGAGAGTTGGTGTAGGAGTCGGCGTCGGAGACGAGAAATCACCAATCTGGATATTGTCAACGTTTATGCGATTGGCGCCGCCGGAGACTTTTCTGATTTCAAAGCGAATTGCGTTGCCGTTGTTGACGGTAAAAGTTGCTGTCTGAAGCGTCGTCGAACTGGTAGTCACAGTTGGACCAACCTGAGTCCAGGTGCTCCCATTATTTGTTGACGACCAAAGCTGCCATGTGCTTGAACCATCGGCGCCGAACACTGCATGTTGAATAGAAACAGTTCCCGCGCCAGTCTTATTAAAGTTCATATGCATAAGACCGGTGTTCCGAATGCGGGCGGAATAAGCACCTGTCTTTCTGTCAGTAGAGAGATTGCCGGTCAGCGCATCGTCCATGTACCACGACCCGGTGCCCAGTGTTACGTTAGCCGCCGCGTAGGAAGACTTGCCGCCTGCTTCGAATCCTTCGCTAAGCGGCGCCATCGTTGCGGTGGTCAGGGAAATCGTCAGGACGGTCACCCCGGCAGAAAATGCAAGTAGCGTTTTGACAACAAATCCTAACTTCAACTTTTTCATCCTGTTTGCCCCTTTCCTCTGCGGTGGTTCGTCAGCAGTCACACACGTTTAGGTGTATGTCGGCTGGCGACCGCGGTTGATAACGGAGTACGCAGATCGATCGAACTGCATACATTTGTGTTTCTGGGACTGGATTCCCCAATGGCGCTATGCCGATGGGATGGGAGGGCGATTAGGAGTTATTGTCGGGTAATGCTCGATCCAACTAACGCAGCGACGGTGGAACGCGATCACCGAGCTTCAATCAGCTTTGTCCAGACGGTACCAGCATCACGCAGGTCGCGCGGCTTGGTACGGCGTTTATATCACGGCTTCGCTGGAGATGGAGCTAAGTCTCTGTTAACTTTTTGAGGTATTGTCCTTAGGTTAGTCGAATGTGGATCTCAACGTACCCTTCAGCGCGAAACAGGCGCCGAAGGGGGAAGGGCTGATCAGGGAATCATTGGCGACAAACCTCTTTCATCGATCGAGGCACTGAAAGGGGAAAAGAAATGAAAAAACTCTTGTCCATTTTGCTATTGATGTTCGCATTGTTCGAGATCTCTTCGGCTCAAGGAACTCAAGACCGATCCGCGGTCAAGTGTGCGGCAGATTCGCCCGAACGACGCGGCGAGGAAGGCTGCACCATCCTGGCGAGCAGGCGATTGTCCGGAGCTATAACAGGGGCCATATATTGGCATATAGATCGTTTCAAGTCGCTGGAAGACGCGAAGAAAGCTGCCGGTCCCAATGGTGTTGCGGCTGAAGCGCACAGCGGTGTGTGGCTCATGACTGTCGAGGGCAATACCAGGGACCATCACGGCGGACGTCACGTCGCGTTGATAGGCCCGCTAAATCTCCCTGCCGCAGAAGATTATACGATGCGGGTGGCGTCATCCCTCCTTAAGCAAGGAGCCTCGACACCGGTCCATATTCATTCGGGTCCGGAAGCGTGGTTCATAGTCGTCGGCGAACAGTGTTTAGAAACTGAGAAAACCGCGCACCGGCTTAAAGCCGGCAAGTCCTTCGTGTTGGCCACCGATCAGATTCATCGTGGGCGGGTTCAGAGCGCGGAAATGCGAGGAGCCTTGGCGCTTGTTCTGCACGACAGCAAACGCCCGGCGAGCCATGATCTCACAGAATCCGATGCGCCGCTGCTGACAGCTTGTAGGTGACGTTGGTCAGCTGTTGAAAAAGAGAACAACCCAACGGGTT
>JAICQI010000822.1 GCA_025937955.1 Pyrinomonadaceae bacterium | reverse complement strand
GATAGGGCTTGGTCGAGGCCAAAGCGGCGTCAAGCCGCCGCACTCCAAGGAGGCGCCCATCTCACTCGTACCTCAATGCGGTCAGCGGATCGACTTTCGTCGCACGCCGCGCGGGCACTAGACACGCGAGCAACGCCACCGCGCCGAGTAACCCGGCAATCACCACAAACGTCGCCGGATCTCGCGCCTCAACGCCAAACAACAAACCCGTCAAACTCCCCAAATATTTCATCAGCACAAAAGCGCCACCGAGCCCAATCGCAATTCCAACCACGGTCAACGTCATTCCCTGTCGCACGATCATCATCAGCACTTTGCGACGATCCGCGCCGAGGGCCATGCGAATGCCAATCTCATGCGTCCGCTGCGACACCACATACGCCATCACACCATACAAGCCGATCGCCGCGAGCAGTTGCGCGATCACCCCAAACAGCGTCACCAACTTGGCAAACATCCTTTCGATTGCGAGCGCCTGGTCTGCCTGCTGAACCTGCGTGCGGATGTTGCTGAGAGGCAGATTGTTATCCACGTCTCGCATGGCTGCCCGGATGGACCCCACAAACGACATGGGATCACCGTCAGTGCGCACTTCAAACACCACCGCGCTCTTCAGCTCCTGTCGAAACGATTGGTAAACAGTCGGCTCGATCCCGTCGCGCTGGCTGGTGTACTTCGCATCGCGCGCCAGCCCGACAATCTCGATCTCGTTGAGATTTTCCGAACCGAAGCTGAAGCGCTTCCCGATCGGACTCTCATTGCCAAAATGAGCTTTCGCAAATGATTGATTTACGACCGCAACTCTCGGCGCACGCGCATCATCCTGCGCCGAAAGGTTTCGTCCCATCAGCAACGGAATTTCCATGGTGGAAAGAAAGTTCTCGCGCACCGTGTGAACCTTGGCTTCACTCTCGAGCGGTTTGCCGTCTGGTCCAACTTCTCCCGGCAGAAAAACCGAGCTCGTGTTAGCTCCAAACGAAAGCAGTGCGTTTCGCGAGAACGTAACTGATTGCACACCCGGAACGGCTTCCAGCCGGCTGGAAGCCTGCTCGTAGAGCGCCCTCAGTTTTTCGTCTTTGTAACCAAGCAGACCAGGATCGATGTCAAACAGGAGCAAATTCTTCGCGTTGAATCCGGTCTCGACGTGCTGAAGATTTCTGAGAGTGCGCACCAGCAGTCCCGCGCCGATCAAAAGCAACACCGACACCGAAACCTGCACGATGACCAGCGACTTGCTGAGCCACGAACGCCCGAGCGCACTCGAACTGCGGCCCGTGTCTTTCAGTGTTGGCGTCAGATCGAGATCGGTGGCGCGTATGGCAGGCAGGATGCCGAAGACGATGCCCGTAAGCAGCGAGAGACCAAGCGTGAAAGCGAGCACGCGCAGGTCAAGTTGCGGATCGAGAGCGCTCATTTCCCTTCCGCCCCACTCCGCTACCAGCAAGAGACCGTTCTTGATCCAGAGTGCAAACAAAACTCCGAGCGCGCCTCCGACGATCGCGAGCAGAACGCTTTCAGTCAGCAACTGCCGGATCAAGCGCCCTCGACTCGCGCCCAAAGCAAGCCGCACGGCGATCTCTCTCTTTCGCCACGACCCACGAACGAGCAGTAGATTCGCAACGTTCGCACACGAGATCAGCAGCACGAGGCCGACGACTCCCAGCAACAGGTACAGCGGTACCGCGAAACCATTGCGGGAATCCATCTCGCCCTGGCTGCCGGAAACGACTCCCAGGCGCGGCAGGTCTTGAGGTTCGACGTTGCGGAGCGCCCGTGTCGCTCTTGCCTGGCGCATCGTACGATGTTCAAGCACTGATTGATGGAATGCTGCAACGAGAGTTGCTTCTGCCTGCTCGATGGTGGCGCCGGGTTGCAATCGTCCCATCAATCGCAACCACCAGATGCCCGCGCCACGCATGTTGCTCTGCTGGCCTGCTACCTGCTGCTCCCACGCGAGCGGGATGGAAACATCCTGCGCGGAGCCAACGTTGCTCGTCCCGGCAAAGCCTGCGGCTGAAACGCCGACAATCGTGAAAGCGACGTTATTAATATTGACTTGCTTGCCGACTACCGACGGATCTGCGCCGAAACGGTTGGTCCAAAAACGGTGACTGAGAACCGCAACTGGCGTGACGCCTGCGTTATCGTCTTCGTCAGTGAGTGTTCGACCAACCGCCGCAGGAACGCCTAGCACAGTGTAGTAATTTCCGGAAACTACCTGGCCGCTAACAACTTCCGCCTGCCCGCCGGCGTTGAGATTCAGCTCCGTTGGAGAGAACGCAAAAACGTCCGCGAGCGCTTGCTTTTCCTGTCGCAGTCGTTGGAGCGTTTGTATTGGAAACGATGTGCCGGTAGTGAGTCCGGTCGCGGGATCGGTTGGGTTATAGCCGTTGAAGCCGCCTGTTCCAAATTTCTCGCCGTCCCAGGTGGCTTTGAATAAAACCAGCTGATCCGGGTCCTTCACCGGCAACTTTTTCAGCAACACCGCATCGACGACGCTGAACAGCGCAGTGTTCGCGCCCACGCCGAGCGCCAGAGTCAAAACCGCTACCGCCGTGAACGCCGGATGCTTCATCAGCATCTGCGCTCCATAACGCAAGTCCTGCCAGAATGAAGTCATGGTTTTTTCTCCAAAGTTCGAAATCATTCCTGGATCGGGTCAGTACCGTAACGCGGTAGCGTCGGGTTCGTGTTACCGGTCGTGACCCGACGCTATAGCGTTACGGTACTGACCCGACCCAAGTACGATTCCCATGTCGAGGCAAAGCCTATTGGTCTTGTAGGACCTATTCGTACCTCAGTGCTTCGAGTGGATCGACTTTC
>JAICQI010000566.1 GCA_025937955.1 Pyrinomonadaceae bacterium | reverse complement strand
GCGATGATCTCGAACCAGTTGAACGGGTAGATGTTCACTTTCAAACTAAAAGCCAGCGCGTTCACAAACGAGATCCCGGCTCGAACAAACGTGAGCGATCCCGGCCCGACGTTGATCGCGACGCCCTTGATTTCGCTCGCCTCGGCATTCAAAGCTTCGAGCCCGCATGACAACAGTCCTCCCAGGGTTTGTAGTGCCGAGTCGCAGTTGTTGACAGCGGAATCGAACACAGGCGCGCCGTCGCGTCCGATCACGACTCGATACACATTCGACGACGACTCGATGGCGAGCAGTAAACTCATACGTGCAAATTCAACAGCACCGGTTGCCACCTTTCTGCCGCAGCGGAAAAGGTCAACTTGCGCCAGTTATCCTGATCCGGCACAAACTCGAAATTGATCGTTAAGGCGTTCGGAAAATCTTCCTCGATGATGTCGCCCCACTCGATCGCGGTGATGCTCTCGGGAACGAAATCTTCGAGCGCCAGATCGCGAAACTCGGCGACGCTGGAAAGCCGGTAAGCGTCGATGTGCAAGAAGGTTCCGGTTGGAAGCGGATAGAATTGAGCCAGCGTGAACGTCGGGCTCGTAACCTCAGCCTTCGAACCGAGCGCCGCCACGAGCTCCTGAACGAACGCAGTCTTGCCACTCGCGAGCGGGCCTTTAAGCAGCATCGCGTCACCGGCGTGCAGAAATGGAGCGAGCGCCGTCGCCACACGCGCCGTCTCCTCTCTGCTCTTACAAGTCACACTAAACATGCCTAAAACTCTTAGCCACAAAAAGGCACAAAAAGCACAAAATGTTTTCTAAGAAAATCTTTTTTGTGCCTTTTGCGCTTTTTGCGGCTACTCCGTTTGTTTCCAGTTTGTGTCAAGCCGTGTCTTCTTGAGGCTCGGTGCGTCGAGCACGTTCGTGTCAAAACCCGTGACGTACGGCTTCACCAAAGAGTAAGAGGACGCGAAATAGATTGGTACCGCGCGGAGATCCTTCAGCGCTTGAGCCTCTGTCTCGACTGCAATCTTCTCTTCAGGCGGACTCCCTTCCGGCACGGGCGACGCGAGTGGCAGCGCATGCGCATCGCGCTCAAACAACATCTTCAGATTAACCAGCTCGCTGGTCGTCTGCATCACGATGCCGCGGCGCACAATGTCGTAGTCACCGGCCCTGATCGCTGCTTGATACTCGTCCCAATTGCGAACCACGATCTCTGTTTCGATGTTCAGCGCGGAAAGCCACATCGCCGCGATCGACTGCGCCACTAGACGCTGTTGAGCGTTGCGGTTGATTAATAGTCGTATCACCGGGAAGCCTTCGCCGTTCGGATAACCTGCTTCGGCGAGTAGTTCCCGGGCTTTGTTGACGTCCTGTCCGAGCAAATCGGCTTTATCGACGACAGGCCTCTCTCCCGACATCGCTTCAGGGAGAAACTTCCCTGCCGGTTCAGTCGCGCCTTCGAGATCGTCGCGGCTGATCCGTTCGCGATCGATCGCAAGCGCCAGCGCTTCGCGCACGCGCACGTCGTCGAATGGCTCGTGGGAAGTGTTGAAACCGTAGTAGGTCAACGCGCCATAAGTTGAACGTCTGAAATCTTTGTACGGAGCGAGCAGCTTGAGCGCCAGCGGTTCGAAAGGCGCGTTTGTGATGGCGTCGATCTCACCGGCTTCGTAAGCGCTCAGGGCGTCTTCGGCGTTGGGTGTGTTTACGAAAGTGACGCGGTCCAGCGCGACTGAGGCGCCGTCCCAATATGTTTTCGCGCGCTCGAGTTTGACGCGATCGTTTTCCGTTGCTGACAGGAGAAAAGCGCCGTTTGAGATCAACTCGTGTGAGTCGAGACGGCTCGTCTGATCGGCGGCTGCTACTTTAACCGGTCGAAACACGGGATGCGCCACGAGCGATGGAAAACTGTTGTCGGGTTGTTGGAGCGTTACCTGCAAAACGTGTTCGTTGATCGCGCGGGCGCCGAAGGTGTGTGGCTCTGCGATGGTTGGGGCTGCGCCTTCGATGTTGGCGAGTAGCTCCGTGTGTGGCGCGAGTGGTCCGATCTTGAGCGTGCGTTCCCAGGAGCGCACGAAATCATCCGCCGTGACCTTTTCGCCGTTGGACCAGCGGGCGTTGTCTCGCAGGTAGAACGTCCAGACGCGGCCATCGTTTGACGACTCCCAACGCGTGGCGACAGCGGGCACCGGGGTTAACGTCCGCGGATCGTAGTCGGTCAATCCTTCGAAGAGCGCCCGCACCGCGTCAGTGTCGGGCGGAGCAGCGGCAAACGCCGGATCGAATGTTTGCGGCAGTCCGCCGTTACTCCAGCGAAACTCCTGCGCGGCAGGACTGACGACTTTGCCGTAATAAGTGGAAGGCTCATTCGTCGTGAAACAACCCGTGTGCGTTAGACACAACACGAGAAACAGTGAACAAATCCAGGAGAAAGGTTTTTTAGCCACGGATGACAAGGATTAGTTTCTGATGAACGCTGATTATTTGTGTTCTCGTTAATTCAAATCCATCTGAGGTATCGATCAAGTAATCTGCAAACTTTTGTTTCTCTTCCTGCGGCATTTGCGAATTAATCCGCCGCAACGCTTCGTCGCGCGAGAGATTGTCGCGCAGCATCAGGCGCTCGAGTTGTACCTCCGGACGGCAATGGACCACGATTAGTTTATCAAACCGCTTGTAACCACCCGACTCGATCATCAATGCCGCATCAATAATCCCGATGCCGTTCGGGTCCTCAGCTTCCCAACCGCGCATGATTTCGTCCTGCCGCGCGATGATGAAGGGATGAAGAATAAAGTTAAGACGCTGGCGCCGGCTTTCATCCGCAAAGACCAGCGCGCCGAGCTGCTTTCGATTCAGCGTGCCGTCCGGATTGAGAATCTCTTCGCCAAACTCCTGCGTGATCGCCTTCAGGCCCGGCGTATCCGGCATCACGACCTCGCGCGCCGTCTGGTCCGCATCGAGAACGTGACAACCCAGTTCTTCAAAAACCGACGTCACAAACGACTTGCCAACGCCGATCGATCCTGTCAGTCCAACGCGCAGCATACGTTATTGCCGTCGCAGGCGCGCGGCTTTCAGAGTGTTCTTCATCAGCATCGCGACGGTCAGTAAACCGACGCCGCCCGGCACAGGAGTAAGCATTCCGGCCACTGCTGCAGCGTCTGCGGGATGCACGTCGCCAACGAGCGTAGCGCCGCGCTTGGCTACGACGTCCAAACGCTTCTCCGCCTCAGGCCCAAACAACGAACGGACCTGATCGACGTCTGAGATCCTATTCATACCAACATCGATCACAGTCGCGCCAAGCTTAATGTGCTCGCGTCCGATTAAACCCGGTCTTCCGATTGCGACCACCAGCAGGTCTGCGGTTCGCGTCACTGCCGCCAGGTCGCGTGTACGCGAGTGACAGATCGTCACCGTGGCATCTCTTTGCAACAGCAACTGTGCCATCGGACGTCCCACAATTTGACTGCGACCAACGATACAGGCATTCATGCCACGGATTTCGACACCGCTGTCGTCAAGCAGTTCCATGATGCCGGCCGGAGTGCAAGGCACGAACACCGGTCTTCCCAACGCCAGCCTGCCTACATTCACAGGATGAAATCCATCGACGTCCTTTGCCGGATCGATTGCCTCGATGATCGCCGTCTCATCAATCTGGCGCGGCAAAGGCAATTGCGTGAGAATGCCGTCGACATCGTCACGCGCGTTCAAAAAGGCAATCAGGTCGAGCAATTGCGAAGTGGTGGTCGACTCCGGGAGCGCGTGGTGTTCGGAGTGTATGCCGACCTCTTCACAGGCGCGAATCTTGTTTCTGACGTAAACAGCCGACGCCGGATCTTCACCCACGCGCACCGCCGCCAGTCCCGGACGAACGCCCTGCTCTTTCAACATGCGCTCGATCTCGGCCTGGACCTCATGCTTTATTTTTGTCGCTAAATTTGCAGCTTCGAGTTTGATCATAAAAATAGCCAAAAAAGCACAAAAGACACAAAGCAACAAATGCGGGGAGCCTGGCTAATTAAACGTTCTCGGGATATTGGTTCTGTGTCCTTTGTGCCTTTTTGTGGCGTCATTATAATCCGAGTCATGTCATTCGCGAGAATAGTGCTCATTTTCATCTTCTTTTGCGCGGCTGCGCAGCACGCGTTGGGCCAACCGGAGCGCATCGTGGCGGCGGTAGAAGCCGCGGATTGGCAAACTGCGCGCACCGAGATTAATAAGATCCGTTCGGCGAACGAGACGCTGTTTCGTGAAAAGAATTACGATTATTTGCTAGGCCGCATCGCAGAACGAACTGGAGATCTCGCCGGCGCCGCCGCGAGTTACCAGGCGATCGCCACGAACGATTCGAGACTCCGGGAATATGCGTTGTGGCGACTGGCGAAGCTCGCGCGCGCAACCGGCGATCTCGTTCTCGAGCGCGAGCGTTTGCAGCAACTCACTGCAACTGCGCGCTCGGGCCTGTTGTTTGAAACTGCGACCTTGCGGCTGAGCGAGAGTTTTT
>JAICQI010000313.1 GCA_025937955.1 Pyrinomonadaceae bacterium | reverse complement strand
GATTGAGACCTTCGGCGGATCGTACGGCTGGTTGTAGAGGATCTTTGCCAACGATTCACTCAGTCGGTCGAGATAGCCGGTGCCCGTGTTGTCGAGCATCACGATCAGATTCTTTTCATTCGGATAGCGCACGATGGTGGTGGTGAAACCGTTGATGCCGCCGCCATGTGCGATCAACTGCACGGGCTTATCGTTCTGCTTGAACGATGCGTTTCTGATGACCCATCCGTACGCGTAGTCACTTAGAAACGGTTTGTACATCAGTGCTTTCGATTGCGGCGAGATTAGTTTGTCGGTGTAGAGCGCCTGGTCCCAGAGGTGGAGATCTTCGACGGTCGAGTACATCGAACCCGCGGCGTAAGGGATCGACATGTCGAGGTAAGCCGCGTTGGTGTAACCGTCGGAGGTCTTGCTGTACCCGGTGGCACGTTTGGGAATGATGGTGTTGTGATGATCGTAGCCGGTGTTCTTCATGCCGGCTGGGTCGAGGATGTTCTCCTTCAACGCTTGCTCGTACGATTTTCCGGTGACTTGTTCGATGATCGCGCCGAGGAGAAAGTAACCGGAGTTGTTGTAGGCGAACTTCGAGCCGGGCTCGAACTCGAGATTGCCACTCGCATACTTCTTCACAAATTCGCCGACCTTGTACGGATTCCGGCTCACGTTTTCTAAGAAGCCAGGCTGACCGGTGTAACTCGGAATGCCTGACGTGTGCGTGAGCAGGTGATGCACCGTCACCTTCTCTCCGATGTCTTTCCGGTAATCCGGCAAATAATCAGTAATCTTTCCATCGAGTTTGAGCTTCCCTTGCTCAACGAGTTGCAAGGTCAGCATCGCGGTGAACTGCTTCGTGATCGATCCCAGGCGGAACCTGGTATCCGGCGTGTTTGGAATCCCCCACTCCATATTCGCCATTCCAAACGCGCCCTTATAAACCACCTTGCCATTCTCCGCCACGAGCGCCGCGCCGTTGAATTGCTTGTACTTATGCGCCAGCGCCAGCACCTCCTGAATCTTCGCCGCCCGGTCCTGCGCCAGCGCCGCGTACGGGTAGATGAAAAGAACGATCACCGCGCAGAGGATTACTCTGTACGATGATGAAAGCTGTTTTGTCATATTGATCCTATCCTTCAGGATTATAGATTTGCCTTATACTTTTTTGCTTTTCAACCTAACATGTCGCGAATGTCGGGGTGGCCACCGTGTTCGGCCCAGCCGGCTGCTGTTGAGTTGACCTTGGTGTCCTTTACGTTTCGATCGGCGCCGTGGTTCAGGAGAAACTCGACCATTGCACGATGTCCGTTGAGCGCGGCGTAGTGGAGTCCCGTGCCGGCGTAATCGAAGCCGCCGGGGATGACATTGATCTCGGCGCCTTTGTCCAACAGCAATTGTGCGGCGTCGATGTGGCCGTGCATGCAGGCGTAGACGAAAGCGTTGTTGACGATTCCCTGCTGATCCTGTGACCAGGCGTTGACTCGATCAGAAAGTGACTGCTTGCCGGCGGTTCCGTGATTCGAATGCGCGATCGTTTCGAGGTCGCCCCAGGGCCAGTTAATCTTACCGGCTTCAGGCTTCAAACTTCCGTCTGCATTGAAATAGTTTTCGATGAGATCTGTTCGACCGAGTCCGGCGGCAATACGCAGGTTCTGCACTTTCGCGCCACGCTCGAGTAGCAACGCGATCACGTCCTGACTGTTCCAGTAGAGCGCCTCTTCCAACGGAGACCAACCGCCTGTCCCATCGATCGCTGCACCACGATCGAGCAAGAGTTCCGCAACGCCCCGGTTGTTTATACTGCCTGCGGCGACGAGTGGTTCGTTCAGCTCAGCGCCGGCATCAATCAAGACTTCGGCCATTGCCACGTTGTTCGGCTTGCCTTTGTCGTCCAACGCCACGCATTGCAGCAATGTTGGATGACTTCTCGATGACCGCGACGTTGCGAGAGAAGAATCTGCGGCGACCAGTGCTTTGAACTTCTCCAGGTCGTCCGATTTGATCGCCGCGATTGCCGGGTGAAATTGCCTGTCCATAGATTTTGGTTAGAAACACATTGTTCCATAGATCACACGGATTACATACAGTTGTTTGCTGTTTTACTAAACCAAGGCAATGGTCGTTATAATCGCTGCATATGGCACCCAAAGATCCGTTAGCCACCTCGGGCCTTCCGCCACTCGGTCAAAACAAGGCCGCGAGCAAGGGTCAACAAATCGAGCCGAAGTTTCTGATCCTCGTTGTGGACGATTCGGCAGATAACGTGGCAATGATCAGCCTGTTTCTTCAGCAACAGGGTTACAGAGTGCTAACGGCCGGAAATGGTGAAGACGCTATTGCAGTTGCGACACAGATGATGCCCAACCTCATTTTAATGGATATAAACTTGCCGACGTTGGATGGACTGGGCGCAACGCGTAGGATTCGCGAAAACGACGCGTTGCGCGATATACCCATAGTAGCGATTACCGCGTTTGGCACGGAAGGCTTTCAACGCGCTGCTTACGATGTCGGCGTCTCGGGTTATCTAACCAAACCACTCGATCTGGATCGCATGTCTCAACTCATCGCCCGCCTGCTCTCACCTACAGGATCGGGCAGCCTAATCGGTCCGAGTTGAGAGATATCGGATCTGTGTTCATCCGTGTCAATCTGCGGCTCTACTTCTTCAGCTCCACGAGCACCAGGCGGATGGTGGTGTCGCCGGTGTTCTCGGCCCAGTGCGTTACGGCGTCGCGGTAGATGACGTCGCCGGTTTTGAATTCTCCGTCCGAAACGGTTCCGTCAGTGGCGTGGTTGCGGAACTTGCCGCCTTCGATGACATAGATGATGTACGCGGGATGGGAATGAGTTTGCTCTTTGTCGCCGGGCTTGAGCGTGGCTTCGAGCACACGTACTCGCGGGTTCTCCAATTTCAGGGCAATCGTTTTTGAATTTACGATCACCGGATCTTGTGTCCGTGTTACACTCGCGTCACTGCGGGCAATTCCTGTTACGAGCAGCACCACTACCAAAACTAAGAGTCGTTTCATGATTTAGGCTCCTTCAGCTATGAGTATAGGCACAAGAAAAAGTCACAACAATATTCTTTCGGTACTGGCGTTGGCAGTCATTTTAATATGTTCTTTGCCCACGTCTGCGCCTCTGGCTCAAAACACTCAACCTTATCAGGCCACCCTGGTGGTCCATGCCGATCGGCCCGGCGCTACTATCAACCGAAACATCTACGGACATTTCGCAGAGCATCTCGGGCGGCTGATATACGAAGGTCTCTGGGTCGGTGAAAACTCGACGATTCCGAACACGCGCGGCCTGCGCAACGACGTCGTCGCAGCGTTGAAGGAGTTGCGCGTGCCGGTCCTGCGCTGGCCCGGTGGCTGCTTCGCCGACGAGTATCACTGGCGCGATGGCATTGGACCACGCGACAAACGCCCGCGCCGTCCGAATGCGAGCTGGGGCGGCGTCGATACAAACGCCTTCGGCACGCACGAGTTCATGGAGCTCTGCGAAATGCTCGGCGCTGACGCTTACATTAACGGAAACGTCGGCAGCGGCACACCACAGGAGCAGATGGAGTGGATCGAATACATGACCTCCGATTCCGACTCCACGCTCGCCAACCTGCGCCGCCAGAACGGACGCGACAAGCCATGGAAGGTTCCGTTCTTCGCAGTCGGGAACGAGACCTGGGGTTGCGGTGGACATATGCGTCCGGAGTTTTATGCCGACGTGTATCGCCAGTACGCGACGTTCGTCAAGAACCATTCCGGCAACCGCATTCAGAAGGTGGCGGTCGGTTCTCACGACGACAATTACAACTGGACCGAAGTACTGATGGCCCAGGCGGCGCGGCACATGGATGGTCTCTCACTGCACTACTACACACTGCCGACGAGCAACTGGGACAAGAAAGGTTCGGCAACACAGTTCGGTGAAAAGGAATGGCATGCTACGCTCATTCGCACGTTGCGCATGGACGAATTCATCCAAAAACACAGCGCGATCATGGACAAGCACGATCCGCAGAAGCGCGTGGGATTGCTGGTCGATGAGTGGGGTACGTGGTACGACGCGGAACCCGGACGCGATATGGGCGCACTCTATCAGCAGAGCACGCTACGCGACGCGATGGTCGCAGCCGTCAACCTGAACATTTTCAACAGGTATGCTGATCGCGTTCGCATGGCCAACATCGCGCAAATGGTGAACGTGCTTCAGGCGATGGTGTTAACAGACAAAGAGAAGATGGTGTTGACGCCGACTTATCACGTCTTCAGGATGTACAAAGTGCATCAGGGTGCGACGTTGATTCCCGTCGATCTCAACGCGCCGGAGTACAAGCTGGACCAGGCGTCAGTGCCCTCGCTGCATGCTTCGGCTTCGCGTGATGCCGAAGGTCGACTGCACCTCTCCATCGTCAACCTCGACCCGGCTCGAGCCGCTGAGATCACAACGACAGGCGCATCGATCAAAAGTGTCTCAGGAGAGATACTGACGGCGCCTGCGATTAACGCGATGAACACGTTCGATCAGCGAGACGTCGTTAAGCCGGTGCGGTTCAGCGGTTACAAGCTTCAGGGCTCGCAGTTGAGCTTGAGTATCCCAGCGAAGTCGGTCGTAGTGCTGGAAATCAAGTGATCGATACGGCTCTCAGTATTCCAGGGAATTGTATTCCTCCCTGGAGTGCGGTGCCTTGGCACCGCTTTGACCAAAGCGCCGGCAAGCCGGCGCACTCCAAGGTGTCCAAGTTACTCCGCATCGTCTTCGCCGTTAGCGTACTGCTCGTTGCGACTGCGTCCGTGCTGGCGCAATCCGCTCCTTCGCGCCTGATCTCGGTTGACTACCGGCGCGTCAAAGGCACGCGCGATCGGTTTGCTCATCTCGTCGTCGGCGCCGGACGCCTCGCGGAAGGCTTGCGCGCCGACTGGCAACGCGATCTCGCTATCGTTCACCGCGAATGTGGGTTCGAATACCTCCGCATGCACGGGCTCTTACAGGACGAGCTCGGCATCTACTCCGAAGACAAGCAAGGACGTCCGGTTTACAACTTCCAGTACATCGACGCCGTTTACGACGCGATCCTCAACACAGGCATGCGCCCGTTTGTCGAGTTCGGCTTCATGCCGCAGCGGCTCGCGAGCGGAGAGAAAACGATCTTCTGGTGGAAAGGCAACATCACACCGCCGCGAGATTATGCCAAGTGGGAACGGCTGGTCCACGCGCTCGTGCAACACTGGACCAAACGCTACGGGCACCAGGAAGTACGGCAGTGGTACTTCGAAGTCTGGAACGAACCCAACCTGAAAGATCTTTTCTGGTCAGGCGATCAGGACGAGTACTTCAAGCTCTACGATGCGACTGTCCGCGCTATCAAAACCGTCTCGCCGGAGTATCGCGTCGGGGGTCCTGCGACCGCCGGGCGCGCATGGATTCGCGAGATGATCGATCACGCCACGAAGGCGAACGTTCCACTCGACTTTGTCACCACGCACGACTACGGCGTGACGAGTGGCGCGCTCGACGCAGAGGGCACGCAACAACTCTTTCTCGATCCGTCGCCTGAAGCGATCGTTGCCGGTGTGCGCGACGTGCGCGCGCAAGTCAAAGCGTCCGCGATGCCGAACCTGCCGCTGCACTACACCGAGTGGAGCACGTCTTACTCACCGCGCGACCCTGTTCATGACTCCTATATATCAGCCGCGTACATTCTCTCGCGCCTTAAAGGCTCCGAGGGTCACGCGCAATCGATGTCTTACTGGACCTTCACCGACATATTCGAAGAGAACGGTCCCGTGCCGTCGCCCTTTCACGGCGGCTTCGGGTTGATCAACTTTCAGGGTTTGCGCAAGCCTTCTTTCTACGCATATCAGTTTTTGAATCGTCTCGGCACTGAGGAACTCGTCTCAGACGATCCGAACAGTTGGGCCACACGCAATGGCGGTGGCGTACAGGTGCTCTTTTGGAACTACACCCCGCCGCAAACAAAAGAAAGCAATCAGGTCTACTTCAAGCGCGATCAGCCGTCGAAAGAGATCGGCGAGGCACGCGTCTCGTTTGCGGGCCTGCCACGCGGAAGGTATACGTTGAACATCTATCGCGTCGGCTACGGCGTGAACGATGTCTACAGCGATTACTTGAAGCTGGGCTCACCGCTGTCACTCACGCGCGAACAGGTCCGAGAACTGGCGCAGCGCAACGACGGCCGGCCAGTCTCAAGCATGCCCATCGAAGTTAAGGCTTCCGATCAATTCTCACGCGACGTGCCTCTGCGCGAGAACGACGTATATCTCATCACCCTACAACCACTACGTTGAGAGCATTTGAGAAACCTGACGACGCGTTGCTTGTGGCCAAATATGCTGCAACGATATCTACCTGTAACGTCTTTTACGCTTCAGTAATTAGTGCCTCGTCTCGACAATACGT
This sequence comes from Pyrinomonadaceae bacterium, assembly GCA_025937955.1. GTDB lineage: Bacteria > Acidobacteriota > Blastocatellia > Pyrinomonadales > Pyrinomonadaceae > PSRF01. The sequence goes on along the minus strand of JAICQI010000313.1, from coordinate 456 downwards.
TGCGCAACTCGACTCGGAAGTTGCGATTGATTGTGTTAGCCGGTAGTGGGCTCCCCAATTGCGAAAACAATGGCAATCATTGCGGCTTCGACTCCGCCCACATCGTTGCTCACGGGGATGTAGAGTGGTTGGTCGCTGAAGAATTCTTCGAAGACGCCGAGCTTCGTACCGCTTAATGAGAGCGGGATGATGGGAAACTTCGGTTTCCCACGTTGCTTCTGTACGTCTAGCGCGTAGCGCAATTCCTTGCCAACCCACGTCGACTGCAACGCAGCAGGGCTGACTACTACTGCGAAAGCCGACGCTTCATCGATCGCGTTTTGGAGTTCCGACCAGAGCAGATCGCCACCTTGTAGCTCGCGCGGTGCAATCCATGCTTCGTATCCATGATCTGCCAGCGCCGCTCGGAGGTCGCGCACAAATGCATCGTCCTGGAAACTGTGGGAGATGAAGAGT
>JAICQI010000713.1 GCA_025937955.1 Pyrinomonadaceae bacterium | reverse complement strand
ATCGGTCGCGGATCTGTTTCGAGCGAGTGCCAGCGAGCAGGGGATTGTTCTCGATTGCGAAATAAAGGTTCATGCGGAACTTACAGGAAAATCTGTTTCAGCTTTGCGCGATGCGTTGTCGAACCTCCTGCTCAACGCTCTGCAGGCAACGCCGCAGGGTGGAAAGGTCGAGCTGATCGCGGCGGCAGCGAATGGCGATCTGGTGATCAGCGTGCAGGACAGTGGCTCCGGTGTGCCTGCGGATCTGCGCGAACGCATTTGGGAGCCCTTCTTCACGACACGACAACGTGGCACTGGATTAGGCCTGGCGATTGTCCGCAAACGCGTGCAGGAAGTGGGGGGCTCGGCCTCGCTGGAGGCGCCCAATGGTCGTGGTGCGTTGTTCCAATTGCGCCTCCCGCTATAGGTCGTATAGGACGTATATGACCTATTCTTACGTGGAACTTTCCTCACGAGCGTGCGTGTTAGCTCTGACCTTGCCCACGTGACCCTTGAATGAGGAGACGATGATGAATAACCGAAAATTCTTGAGCGCCATGCTGCTCACGCTGTGCCTGCTGACCTCAGTAGGAAGTGTTCAAGCCCAGGACAGCAACACCCCACAGACCGGCACCAAACAGGCCGAGACTAAAGAGAACGACACAAATATCGAAACACAACTGTATCTGTTAGTCGGCACCAACGCGGACGTTCCGGACTCCAGACTACCCACAGCGCTTGACCCCGTCTTAAAACAGTTACGCGCAACCTTACCATTCAAGAATTACCGGCTCACGGCGACGATGATTAACCGCGTACAGCATCACGGCCGTCTGGAGTTGAAATGGATCGGTGGGCCAATGACTACAGCGACAGGGACAGCGCCGGCATTAAATCCGAGCTTTAGCAATTTCAATGTTCGCCTTATAAAACTTGTGCAAGCCAATGACGGCCAGCAATTGGTGCAGATGCAGGGATTCAATTTCGGTACGCGCGTTCCCATTCAGGTTAGCAGTACCGTCGCTGCAAATGGCACTGTGACTCCTGTGATCAATTACGAGCACACTGGGGTAGCTACAGACGTCAGCATGCGTGAAGGTGAGCCGGTGGTTGTCGGCACGCTCAACATCGGCCCCTCCGGCGAGGCCATCATCCTCGTCGTCTCCGCGAAGCGAGCGACAAAATAGTCTGGCACGCAATGCGCTAGGAGTTTAGGGCCACACGGCCCTAAACTACTCAGGAAGTGAGAAAAGACGCGTTGCGATTGATGATTGTTGACGACGAGGAAGCTGCACGCTACGGCATGCGGCGCGCTCTCAGTACCTTCGGTTACAACATCTCCGAAGCCGGTTCCGCCGAGGCCGCCCGGGCCTTACTCAAACAACACGAGCCAGACCTGCTCCTCCTCGATGTAAACCTCCCCGGCATGAGCGGGCTCGATTTTCTCCGCGAGATCAAAAGCAGTAACGGCAATGGCCCGCTCGTGATCATCGTCACAGCTCACGGCTCAGAGCGCATGGCGGTCGAGGCCGTCAAAGCCGGCGCTCATGATTATCTTTCCAAACCATTTGAGCTCGACGATCTGCGGCTTGTCATTAAGAACGCGGCCGAAACAGTTCAACTGAGACGCGAGAATTATTCGCTGCGACGCCGCATCGAGGTTGAGCGTTCGCAGCGTGGCGCTTTGATCGGCAACTCCGAGGCGATGCAGAAAGTGCGCGCCATGATCGACAAGGTCGCAGAGACAGATGCAACCGTGCTCGTGCGTGGTGAATCAGGCACCGGAAAAGAACTGGTAGCGCGCGAACTGCACGAGCGTAACAGTGTGCGCCGCAACGCTTCGTTCGTTGCCGTGAACTGCGCCGCACTGCCCTCCGAGTTGATCGAATCCGAGCTTTTCGGCCACGAAAAAGGCGCTTTTACGGGCGCGGCAGCGCGTCGGGAAGGGAAGTTTGAGCAGGCACACGGCGGCACTTTGTTTCTCGACGAGATCGGCGACATGAGCTCCAACGTGCAGGCAAAACTGCTGCGCGCGCTGGAAGAGCGCCGCATCGAGCGTCTTGGCGCAAACGAATCGATCCCAGTGGACGTGCGGATCGTGAGTGCCACGCACCGGCCGCTCGAAGAAGAGATTACGAATGGTAACTTTCGCGCTGACTTGTTCTACCGGCTGCGCGTGGTTACGGTTGACATCGCACCGTTGCGCGAGCGACGCGAGGATATTCCGCTGTTGGCGGAGACGTTCCTGCGTCTGGCTTCAGAGCGTTATGAACTACCGCAACGATCGCTCAGCCAGGGTGCTCTGAAACGTCTGGTTGAATACAACTGGCCCGGCAACGTGCGCGAGCTGAAGAACTCGATCGATCGTGCCGTTATCATGGCTGAAGGTGACGAAGTCGCACCCAAGGATTTGCCGGATGAGATCACTGCGGGAATGCCGAAGAGCGGTATTGTCGAAGGCGATTCGGACAGTGAAGGAGTGCGGGTGCCGTTTACGGCTGACTTTCGCGAGGACCGGAGAGAGTTTGAGCGCCGGTACATTACGCGCTGCCTCGAATACACGCAGGGCAACGTGACGCGCGCGGCGGAGATTTTGGACATGCACCGGCAGTCGCTGCAACATAAACTGAGACAGCTCGGGCTCGGTCGTCGCTATGTTTCAGTGGGCGGCGAGGCGCAGGATAATGCTGACAGTTGATAGAAAACGATGAAGGCAAAACTCGACGCGATCATTCAACGCGACCAGGCCGAATACCTGGAGCAACTGCTGACGCAAAACGATCCGCTGCTCGCGGAGATGGAAGCGTATGCGGCGGAGCACAAGGTGCCGATCGCCGATCGTGAGGTGGCACGCTTTCTCGAGATCACGGCTCGCGCCGCTGGCGCACGAAAAGTTCTAGAGATCGGGATGGCGATCGGGTATTCAGTCGTGCATCTCGCGCGTGGTGTGGGCGCGGAGGGAACAATCGTCACGATCGAACCGAATGAGGAAATGATTCGCGCGGCGTCCGGGTATCTGAAGCGCGCCGGTGTGCTCGATCGGGTAGAGATTGAACGAGGCAAGGCGCTCGAGGTCATGCCCACGCTTGAAGAGACGTTTGATCTGTTGTTCATCGATGCGGTAAAAGAAGAATATTCGCGCTATCTCGATCTCGGTTTGTCGCGGCTGCGCGCTGGCGGTGTGGTAATCGTAGACAATTTGCTGTGGGGCGGCAGGGTCGCTACTGGCGATACTGAGAGCTCAACAGTCGCCTTACGCGAATTCAACCGCTACTTCCTCAACCATCCTCAACTGCTCGCCGAAGTATTACCCGTCGGCGACGGACTCGGCTACGCCGTGAAGCTCTAACAGTCTCTGACAAAGTTTTGAATTGGGCACCCTCCTGGAAGAACAAGTCAGGAAGAGGGCACCCTCTTTGGAAGAACAAGTCAGGAAGAGGGCATCCTTCTTGGAAGAACAAGTCAGGAAGAGGGCATCCTTCTTGGAGAACAAGTCAGGAAGAAGGGCATCCTTCT
>JAICQI010000980.1 GCA_025937955.1 Pyrinomonadaceae bacterium | reverse complement strand
ATGCTTCAGCATTCCTGGGTATCCGTGGTTGTATTCAGGAACCACGAGGACCAATCCATCAGCTCGCTCACAGGTTGCTGAGAATTTCTGGTCCTTGATCTGCTCGCCAGCGTCGTCTCCCGGAACCTTCAGTTCTCCAATGTCGACGAACTCAGTCTCGACGCCTTCACGTTGTTTGACTTGTTCGAAAACAAACTTCGCAACGTTTTCACTCGCGCGGCCTTTCCGCACCGTGCCGAGAACTACCGGGATGAAAAGTGGTCGATTATTCATGATCCTATTTTTCAACTAACGCCATCACATGGCCATCGGGATCTCGAGCTAACAATCCTTTGCTGAAACCGAAATTTTTATCCTTTAGCGTGACAACGCCAGGTGAAACAAAGCGAGAGTTCTCCGCGAACAATCGCTTTGCAAACGAATCGGCCGTGTTAACAATCAGAGTGGTTTGCCAGTGAAACAAGTCTGACGCACGCGCATCAGCAGGTACAGGCCGGCCATCACGCGGCGCAAGGTACTCGAGAAATTCGATGCCTGGCCCCCCGCTGCCAGCTCGAAGACTCGTAATGCGTAACCTTGCGCCGAAGACGTTATTAAGGTGTTCCTGCTCTGTGCCGTAGTTCTCGCTAGTGCCTGCGATGCGCAGACCGAGCGCATCTCGATAGAACCTAAGACTCGCCTCTGTGTCAGCCACCACGATGGCCGTGTGATCGATTCCCAAAAACAGCTTGTCCTTCTCGTGCCACTTCCGATCACCTTTGTCCGAGGGAAATTGAAGAATCTCCAACCAGTGCTTATCGGGATCACGAAAGTAAAAAGCTTTGATACCACCGGCGTTCTTGTTCCAGTCCGGCAAACGCTGCGGGCCGGTTGAAGCATGTTCGACTTTGTGTTTACGCAACAGAGCGTAAGCCTTGTCCATGTCGCTGGTGATGATTGCAATATGCTGAAACCAACGATCATTGCTGCGCGAATCAATCGGCACTGGACGACCCTTCGGAGTCAAGTACTCAGTCAATTCAATAAACTCCTCACCCAGCCTCATTCGCACCACGCGCATGCGTAGACCGAAGAGGCCTTGTAGTCGCTCATAATCCTCGCCAGTAACTTCGACGTCAGAAACTTTTTCGAACGACAGGACTTTCGAGTAAAAGTCGACTGAGGCATCCATGTCTGAAACAGTCATACCGATTGCGCCTACCTGCTCAACTAACGGAAGCAGTTTGTCACTTCCGGCATAGAGGAGGGGGACGCGCGCGCCGTTAAGAACGCGCGCGCCCGTTGGCAGGTACTGAGCCGTCGTTGTCTGAACAAAGACGGTCAGCGCAAGCAGTAAACCGAGAAGAGTTACCTGGGTCCGTTTCATTTCATTCGCTCCAGCAAGTGATCGCCGACGCGTAAGGCATTAGCCATGATCGTGAGCGCAGGATTCACGGCGCCGCTCGATGGGAAGAAACTCGCATCGACCACGTAAAGATTGTCGACTTCATGTGCTTTGCAATTGCGATCGAGCGCGGATGTCTTCGGGTCATCGCCAAATCGCACTGTGCCGTT
>JAICQI010000937.1 GCA_025937955.1 Pyrinomonadaceae bacterium | reverse complement strand
TCCATTGCAGATCCTGTCGTTGCCAATTGCTGGACAGCCACTACCCACGTGATCGTAGTGCGCGCCGAGCGCCACGTACTCGTTTTTCAAAACCGGATCGCTGCCTTCCCAAACTGCAACGACATTCTGCGTCGGCACTGTCTCAGTGCTGCTGGCGACACTGATGGTTATCTGCTTCGTCTGACTCATCAGGAACGGTTCCGGCAGAGCGGCGCCGGGGGCGCTATAAGACGCATTGAAGATTCCCGCAGCGGACTGCCGTTCGCCCGCGAAAAGTGAGTTTGCGATTTCCGGTGAGATCACGATCGAAGGCAGCGGCGATGTCGTTGCTGTTTGAAACTTCGCCACCACCGTCGAGCCCCGCTCCATGATGCGCTGTCGGTTGCGCTGCCAGTTTGCGAGATATTGAAAGTCAGGCACGTAGATCAGACCAATCACGCCTTTGCTGCGCGCGTAGTCGTTTGGGTTCATGAAACCCTCGCCCTGCTTTCCGAAGTCCGCGCGCGTGACGCCGCGTGGTGGCGAGTTCGGAATGCCGAAAACCACGGCGATCTTTCCCGCCGGATCGACTCCTTTGTAAGAATCAATCTCTTTCGACTTAACAAACCAACCGGAGCCTGCGAAGACGAGCTGACCACTAATGTCGCCTGAGCCACCTGCGGGCAGGTAATCGGTCCCTGCCGTTAGAGCGCGTCCGTTGATCTCGACTTTTGTTTGTCCGTTATCAGCGCGATCGCGACGGAGGTCGATGCGTTGAAAAAACCTCCCGGTGTCGCCTGCCGGTTTGAATCCCCAGCGCGCGAGGTTAAGGGCCAAAAACTTCGCGGTCGTGTCGAGACCACGCGACGGTGTGTCGCGTCCCTCCATTTCGTCGGAGGCGATGAACGTCAAATAGTCTCTGATCTGATTGGCAGAAATCGTATCGACGCCCCGTTGGACTGTTACGGCTGCCGCAGTCTTTTTAGACTTATCTGCGGCGCGTTGGGCGTAAGTTTCAGGAAACGTGGTGACGAGCAAACTCGCCAACACGAGTGCGGTCAAGAATCTTCGCATGTTTTAGTTAGTGCCTTTGTGTCGTTGTGGTTATTGGATGAACCTTTTCATTACGCGTGTTGCACGGCTTGCACGAGCCGCGTCAACGTGTCCTTTGCATCGCCGTAGAGCATGCCTGTTACGGGCTTAAAAAACAAAGGGTTCTCGAGGCCGGAGAAGCCCTTGCCCTGCCCGCGCTTCAAAACCACCACGGATTTTGAGCGATCCACTTCAAGAATCGGCATCCCGGCGATGGGGCTGGTTGGATTGTCGCGCGCATCCGGATTGACGACGTCGTTCGCTCCGATCACGACCGCGACGTCGGTGGACGGAAATTCCGGATTGATCTGCTCGAGCTCGTAGAGCGCCGAATAAGGAACGTTTGCTTCGGCGAGCAACACGTTCATGTGTCCGGGCATGCGGCCGGCTACGGGATGGATTCCGTATTTGACGGTTACGCCGCGCTTCTCGAGCACGTCTGCTAGTTCGCGCACCGCGTGTTGCGCCTGCGCGGTGGCGAGGCCGTAACCAGGCACGAACACGACTTTGTTTGCATAAGCGAGCTGGGTGGCTATGTCGTCCAAGCCGACTTCGCGCATCGAGCCGTCTTGCTCGCCGCCCGATGCGGCTGTGGCCGCGCTTCCGAAAGCGCCAAACAAAACGTTCGTCATTGAACGATTCATCGCGCGGCACATCAGGATCGAAAGTATGAAACCGGAAAAACCATCTAGCGTACCGGCGATGATCAAAACCTTGTTCGATAGCACGAATCCTGTTGCTGCCGAAGCGAGGCCCGCGTAAGAGTTCAGCAGCGACATCACCACCGGCATGTCAGCCGATCCGATCGGCATCACGAGCAACAGTCCAAATACAAACGCCAGTCCGGCCATCGTGAAAAAGAGCGGCATCGAGCCGGGCACGACGATCAGGTAGATGAAGATTCCGATAGTCACTGCGAGCAGGGCCATGTTGAAAACGTTCTGGCCC
>JAICQI010000195.1 GCA_025937955.1 Pyrinomonadaceae bacterium | reverse complement strand
GCCGCCCGGCATTGGGCCTCCCATGCCGCAGCCATGCGCGCCTCTGCCTCCTCGGTTGACTCGCGCGACGGCGCCGCGTAGTAGACGGCTTCGATGAAGGGCCCGGCGTCGTGGCTCCCAACGATCACAGGGAGGTGTCGGGCCAGTCCCTCCCGGTCAAGGTGGTGCTTCACCGCCCGGTGGTAGCGCAACGAGAGGAGCCACTGCGCGAGCCGGAACGCGACGTAGTTCGCAGGCGCAGGCCCAGGCGTGGGCGAGCTTGGCCACGTCCGGGGGACGCGCTGAGCCTTATCAATTTCGACGGCGCTGTTGAGCCGTGCCAGGCCGACGACGTCCATCTCGAAGGTGGCGTAGTCATCGCGGGAGCCGTGCCATGGCACGGCTCCGTCGATTGCGTTCTCCGCCAGGATCTCATCGCGGCTCTTAACGGAGAACGGGAAGCTCTCGTCCGAGTAGAACTTGACCTCGACGATTGGCTCGACTCCCTCTCCTGGAGTTATGCGCTGGTTCCCGTAGTTGGACAGATCCAGCCCGACAGCCGTACACAACCCGTCGCTATCCAGCGGGCGGAAGATCATCTGCTGAAGCGTGTCCCACTGTGTCAGCTCGACGAGGTTGGTCCGCGTCTCAAGGCACAGTTCCGCCAGCGGCACGTGCAGCGATGCGAGTCCGGCGATCAGCGTGTCTTCGGCGAGGTCGTGCCGCTCCGCGCGGATGAGATCGGCGACCCCCTGGACGTAGTCCTTCTCACCCTCATCCGTGCTGAATTGCACCTGGATATCAGTCGTCATAGCTGAGTCCTGGGGACGGCGCTAGAGGAACGGGTCGACGTAGAAAAATTTCAGGAACAGCTCGAACTCGGCGTCGTCCGCGATCCGCCAACTGGGCCGACGCGGGAGGCCGAGTTTGTTAAAGTTGGCATAAGCGGCCTCCAGCGCCTCATACGTTCTACGCAACTCGCGCATCGCCCTGGACGGCCAGAAGCGCGTCCCGCGGATTGCCTTGCGCATCTCGCGGACAGTGTCCGCCATCTCCCACAGCTTTTCTTCTTGTTTGGCGCTCCACTCCCGGTTTTGGCGTTCCAACGTGGCAGCCAATCGGGCCTCCGTCTCCTTGGCCGAGCGGCGCGATGGGGCTGGAAAATAGACGGCCTCAAGGAACGGGCTATGGTAACTCCCGACGATCACAGGGAGGTGTCGGGCCAGCCCTTCCTGGTCGAGGTAACGTTTCACAGTCTGGTGGTAGCGTAGCGCGCGGAACCACTCCGCGAGCCGCCACGCGACGTAGTCGGCGGGGGCGCAGCGTCGGGTGTAGAGTGTATTGTTACTTTCGACAGCGCTGTTGAGCCGCGCCAGACCGACGACGGGCATCCAGATCATTTCGATATCAGTCATGCAGCCGTGCCAGGGCACGGGGGAAATCCCGGTGCAAATCGCGTTCTCCGCGAGGATCTCCTCGCGGCTCCTGACGGAGAATGGAAAGGGTTCGTCCGAGTAAAACACGACCTCGACGTTTGGCTCAACCCACCCCTCAGGAGTTATATGTCCCGCTTGGTTGCAGCAGAGATCCAGCCCGACGGCTGTGCACAGGACGCGCTTACTGGTCCGGAAGATCATCTGCTGGAGTGTATCCCAGTCCTTCAGTTCGATGACGTCATTCTGCGTCTCGAGGCACAGCTCGGCCAGCGGCACGCGCAGCGATGCGAGGTCGGCGATCAGCATGTCCTCGGCGAGGTCGTGCCGCTCCGCGCGTATAAGATCGGCGATTGGCCTGAAGTAGTTCTTCTCGCCGTCATCCGTGCTGAATTGCGTCTCGAGGTCAGTCGTCATCGCGGGTCGTCGCCGCCGATAAATTAGCGAATGTGCGAAAGCGGCAATGCAAGTAAGCGCTGCTGAGCCGTGTACCCAACCTTCATTGTCTCGGCCCGTCTGTTACTCGGGAAACGTGGCGATATATTACGCGTCTTGAATTTGGATTAATAGGAGACAACTCGCAGTAGTTGTCGGTTGTTGTACCTTAAAATCCTACAAACAAATCGGGCTTACAATATCCCGTTGAGGCGGCGACAGTTCGAAATGGGCCAACTGTACGAAAACATAGTTGCTTAAAACTATTTCCGCTTGTCGAGTAACGCGAAGGGAACGGCAAATCCGAAGGTCACTTCATGAAAACCGCGCTATTTTGATATGCGTGTTCGGACATCAGGGTTGCTTCGCATAAAGGTTGGTAAGCCGACCTTGAACTACGTAGAATGCTGTCTCTGAACATAGTTACGGCGCGCGCGCTGTTTAGCTGAAGATCGATCCCCAGGTTTGTTCACTTCTCACTAAAAAGAGAGAGTCAATAAATGCTCAGACACCTTATCCCAGATTTGAAATTGGCATTCCGAATGCTATTGAAGAAACCCGTGTTCACGCTGGCGGCGTTAATGAATCTCGCCATCGGCATCGGGGTCAATACCGCGATCTTCAGCGTCGTCAATGCTGTCCTGCTTCAGCCTCTGCCTTACACCAACCCTAATGAACTTGTGTTCATTTGGGACACGCAACGTGATAAGGCCGAAAAGCTCACGTACCCGGTTTCAGCTCCCAACTTTCGCGACTGGCAGGAACACAATAAAACTCTGGCCAGCATGTCCGCGTATTCGTTTGACTACCTTAATCTGGTCGGGCGCGACAAGCCGGAGCGATTATTTATTGGCTACGTCTCATCGAATTTCCTGACGACATTCGGAGTGACGCCGGCGCTTGGACGTGGATTCACAGTAGGGCAGGGCGAAAGCTCGCCATACGATGAGCTGATCATTAGTAATGCTTTATGGCAACGGAGCTTCGGCGGTGACCCAAATATAATAGGACAGCGGCTAACCTTAAACGGAAACTCGTTTGTGGTTGTCGGCGTCCTGCCGCACAAGTTCCAGATTCCAAGGCAAGTGTCTTTGGGCTTCGTCTCAGTAGACGATGTCGACGCTCTTCTTCCTCTCTCATTTGTCGCACACGCTGAACCCGAGACAATGAATCAACGCGGCAGACATTTCCTGCACGCTGTGGCGCGCTTAAAGTCCGGGGTTACCGTCCAGCAAGCCAGTTCGGATATGACGACCCTCGCGAGCAGTTTGGAACGGCAGTTCCCGGCTGAGAATACGAACTTCACGGTCCACCTCGTACCCGTTCACGAGCAGATAACCGGACGCGTTCGTCCGGCATTGCTACTGCTGCTGGCCGCGGTTGGATTGGTATTGCTGATTGCGTGTTCGAACGTCGCCAACCTGTTGCTGGCGAGATACGCGGGCCGGCAGAGAGAGTTTGCCATTCGCATGGCGCTCGGCGCTGGATCCTTCCGTCTGTTTCAACAATTGGTTACAGAAAGTCTGATGCTCGGATTAATAGGTGGAGGTTTGGGCCTGCTGTTGGCCTTTGGCGTCATACAGGTGTTGGCAGCGTCAGATTTTTCTGAGATCCCTCGTCTCATGCAGCTTGGAGTCGACGGCCGGGTTCTTGGTTTTACCATCCTGCTCTCACTCGCAACAACGGTCCTCTTCGCGCTGGCGCCGGCGTTTCGATACATTCGGCCTGACACGAACAAAGCGTTGCGAGATGACGAGAGAGTGTCTGCGACTCCGATTAGCAGGAAGCTGCGCAATGCATTAGTGGTAACCGAAATGGCTTTAGCTTTGATGCTCCTAATTGGTGCAGGTCTGTTGATCAAGAGCTTCAACCGGATTCTCTCCGTCAACATGGGATTTAACCCTCAAAATGTCTTGACTGCGGAAATCTTTCTCCCCCGCGATAAGTATCCCACCCCAGATCAGTTCGTTGACTTTAATCGCAGTCTGCTGGAGAAACTCCGGAATGAGCCTGGAGTTGAATCAGTTGCGACGGTAAATGTATTGCCGTTGAAAGGGAACAGGTCGGTCGGCATCGCAGTGCAGGGACGACCTGCTCCGCCTCCAGGTCAGGAACTAATAGTCAGTCAGCGCATAGTCACTCCTGATTATTTCCAGACGATGGGAATTCCCCTGCGCCAGGGACGTCTGTTCACTGAGTACGACACGAGCAAGTCTCCTCGCGTCGCGCTGATTAGCGAAGGGCTCGCGCGCAGACTTTGGGCCAATCAGAATCCGGTGGGCGAGTTTATAACAACGGCTCCGGATGTTCCGGCGAGCCAGGTGGTCGGCGTGGTTGGTGATGTGAACGAATCGGGTGTGGGCGTAGAGGATAATGAGCCTGAATTTTACTTGCCCTACCAGCAAGTGCCATGGCGCGTCTTTACTGTGCTGGTACGTTCGGCGGATCCAGGTCAGTTGACCGGAATGATCCAGCGCAACGTGATCTCGATTGACAAAGATCAGCCCATTGCACAACCAGCGCTGATGGAAACAGTGTTGGCGGGTAAGTTATCGCAGAGGCGGTTGAACATGTGGCTCCTGGGTGTCTTCGGTGCGGTTGCGCTAGTGCTGGCAGTGGTCGGCATTTACGGCGTGATTTCATATACCGTGACGCAACGCAGTCATGAGCTGGGCGTGCGTAGGGCTCTTGGTGCTCAGTCGTTCCACATTCTGAAACTGATCGTGGGCCATGGGATGAGCCTGGCGGTGATTGGCATCGGCATCGGTTTGGTCGGAGCTTTCTGGCTGAGCCGATACCTGACCACCCTCGTCTTCGGGGTCAGCGTCAAGGATCCCATTATCTTTGTGGGCAGTGCGGCGCTATTGTTCATCGCAGCGTTGATTGCTTGCTATATTCCCGCGTACAGGGCATTGAGGGTCGATCCACTGCAAGCTCTGCGGCACAGTTAGAGATCGTTCGAGAACTGTCATAGACGAGATCTCTTTGCGGCGCAGTAAATCGGAAGCTGCGGAGATGCTGAGTTGTGTGCTCGTGTCATCGTGTCGATCAAGAAGCGTGTGGTTGAAACTTCTAAGAGATAACAAGATTGAGAAAGATTAACAAAGAGGACCGTTTAAGTTACTCTTTGCCGCGATGAATCGCATGCCCAAAGCGTTGGTCCTATCGCTATGTTCAATAAGCGCCAGCTACGCGCAAGAAGCGGCAACAACATCTGCGCCTCCGGCGCCCGGTTGGGTCGCGTACCACAGACCGAATGAAGACGAGCGGCGCTGTGCAAACTACTCAAAGCAGGCATGGAGCGTCGCGCTTAACAGTGACAAGTCAGGTATCGTGATCTCCAAGTACGACCGCGAGAGCTATCGCCATGTGATCAAGGTCCGGGACGGACGGCTAGTTGGGGAAGATAACGGCGAATGGGGCGGTGGTCTGTGGTGGATCTCACAGGATGGTCGAAGCCGAAAGAGGCTCTCACGCGAGAATGTTTATGGATTTGTGAAGACCTCAACCGCGGTGCTGATCATTACCGGGCTGCGTCACATGGGTGCTAACGAGGGGGACGTGTGGCGCTATGTCGATCGTCCCGGCCAAAAGAAACGAGCCGAACACCTCGTCGACCTGGGCTGGGCTCCGTTTGCTTTCACGCAGGACTCACCCGACGCGGTATTGGTGCTTACCAGCGACGGCTTTGTGCGCGTACACACTTCCGGGCGTCTTGAAACTGTCTACAGAATAGTTTACGGAATTCTTTACCCAGGCTCGATCGCGATCTCTCCGAACGGCGTGATCCACGCCGGCATGCGCCACTTCGTCACTCGTCTCACGCCCTCAGCAGGAACCTATAAAGATGAGTGGTTCGTGCCTGCCAACTGCGCGCAGTTTACGCAGCAGAAATACGATTGCGTGTGTACCGGTGCGACGGCTAACGATTAGGTCTCTTACCGAGCATCTCGAAGATAAAGCAGGAATGGTCAAGAGATTGGTAGGCGAAGGACTGATCAGTATTCAGTGAGTTTTAATTGAACGAGGTGTTCGATGTAAGCCTCTACATTGACCTCGTTGCCATAAAGCCGCTGGCATAAGCGACGCTTTGTTTCAATCTCAGAAAGGCGAGGCGGAAATGAAGCGAGGGCGATAGTTCGCGCCACATCGAACATTCGACTACCCATTTCAACTCGTTCAGCGCCGGGCCGCGACAGCAAATGTTCGCGAAAAATTACGGCAATGTTTGGCGAGGTGTCATTCACCCAGAATCTCCTCCAGCAATACATCCACCTTTAGAGTCTTCGCGCGGCTACGTAAATACTCCATATCACAATCCGTGCTCAGAAGATTGCGAACATCTCCCAACTGCATTTCTGATTTTGAATCCTTTGCCCAAAACAGTTTGGACAAAATCAGATCTTCGCGGCTGACAATCCAGGTTTTAAAATCACCTAAGTTGATTTGCTTGCGTCGCGCAAACTCTTCTTGTCGGTAAGCATCGGGCTTTAGTACTACGCAGTCCACTTTAATTACAGCGTCACTGTGAATGAGATTAAACATTCCGCGCCGGGAAATGGCATGAGTGACATTCTGTCGATCAAAATAGTACTCGCGCTCGAACAAGCGGAAAAACTTTTCAATTTGTGTTTCATTGAGCGAAACCACAAGGTCAATATCTCGTGTCATGCGCGGCTGTGCATAGTAGTTCATTGCAACCGAACCGGTCAGCATGAACGTTATTCCAGCGCTTTCTAGGCGGCGGGACACATCATGGAGTACATCAAGTTCTGTTTCAATCATCGCCTCAGCCCCGCTTACTCACCCTTGATGTTCCGCCGGAAAGGAAAGACCCAAGCATTAGCCACGATCAAGATGTGCGACTGCACGAATGGAATCATAACATCTCCGAGATAGGGCAGTGGAATCCGCGAGATCTTTGTCTGGGGGTTGATGGTTATCACCGCAACAAGAAGCAGTAGGAAATGGGGGGCGGTCATTAAATGAAATCCTGTCGGGCATAACTTGAAATTTTCCTCACCGCATAGTTTTTCTGGGTTTAATTTTGGAGCGGTTCGGAGGATCAAACACGAAGGTGAAGATCTGGTTTTTGTGATTGCTGCCGACTAATTTTGAGTTCGGAGTCGCTGACACCTAATTGGGGCGAAACTAATTAACCCCTCAGCCTATTTGTGACTGTGCATTCTTCCTGGATTCCCAAAGGCACAACTTGCACTGTCGCATCGCGTACCTCATCGAGGAAGCGGTTGATGATTGAACCGTGCAACAGGATATCCCAACGCGAACGCGAGGTTTGGCCGAAGACGACATGGGTAATCCCTTGGCGTCGCGCAAATTCGATTAGAGCGTCCGCCACTCGTCTCGCCTTTAGCTGTACAACCCGGGCGCCGAGCTCTTCCGCAAATCGGATACTCTCCTGTAACGCGGCAAAATCTTCCGGCTTGATGCGTCCTAACTCCTCACTCGGAGTTTCAACATAAACGGCATACCAGTCACTGGCGAGGCGGCCGGCGATGCGAGATCCGACCCTCAACAGTTTCTTTGCGCTCCCACGTGAAGCCATTGCGACCATCACCTTCTCAGGTATAACTGCCTGGGCCAGCCCCTCACGCTCACGATAATCGTGCGCTTTGACCGCTTGATCGGTAGCCACCTGCCTGAGAGCGAGTTCGCGCAGTGCCGAAAGATTGCCTTTGCGAAAGAAATTATTCAGTGCCTGTTCGATCTTTACGACATCGTAAATCTTGCCTTGGCGCAGGCGTGTGCGGACTGTATCGACGGAGACATCCACATTTACTACTTCATCGGCACGCCTGAGAAAATGATCTGGAATGGTCTCACGAACGCGCACACCAGTAGTTCGTGAGACCACATCATTAAGCGATTCCAGATGCTGGATGTTCACTGCCGTGATTACCGAGATGCCGGCATCGAGCAATTCTAAAACGTCCTGATATCGCTTGCAGTTTTTTGATCCGGGAACGTTGGTATGCGCGAGTTCATCAACGATCGCAATCTCGGGATGCCGTTCGATAACCCCTTCTAAATCCATTTCTTCAAGCGTGACACCTTGATACTCGACTCGCCTCATCGGCAAACATTCAAGTTTACCAATCATCTCTTTGGTCTCTTCGCGACCGTGCGTGTCGATAACAGCTATGGCTATATCGACTCCCTGTTTCTTTAGCAGGTGAGCGTCCGCAAGCATCTGATAGGTCTTGCCGACACCCGGCGCGGCCCCGATGTACACGCGTAGTTTCGGCCGCTCGTCCTCGTGGAGCTTGGCGAGTAGCGATTCGGCGGAGCGACGTTTGCCGTTCTCGTTCATTGTTAGACCACTGGTAGTCACTGTTTCATTGGTTGCATCCGATCCAAATCCAGATTCAACTCGACGACGTTCACCCGCGGCTCGCCTAAAAACCCGAACTGCCGTCCTTCAGTGTGAGCCGCGACTATGGTTCGCACCTCTGCTTCAATCATGCCGCGCTCACTCGCGACGCGTGGTACTTGAAACTCCGCAGCGGCGGGGGAGATGTGAGGGTCCAAGCCGGAACCCGATGACGTTACTAAATCTACAGGCACCGGCCGGTCTGGGTTTTCTGCTAGCAACCTCTCGACATCAGCCTTAATGCGATCGATCAACTTCTGATTGGTTGGGCCAAGATTTGAACCTCCCGAAATCCCCG
Source organism: Pyrinomonadaceae bacterium (assembly GCA_025937955.1). Lineage (GTDB taxonomy): Bacteria > Acidobacteriota > Blastocatellia > Pyrinomonadales > Pyrinomonadaceae > PSRF01. The sequence goes on along the minus strand of JAICQI010000195.1, from coordinate 518 downwards.
CGTTATAGCCCGTCGCGCCCGCAGCAGAGGGACGCGACCGAAAGTATCCAGGTGACGAAAACGGCTGTCCGATTAAACGTGAACCAATTAAGGTGCCATCAGCTCCTCGAATCAGTTGACCGTTTGCCTGGTCAGGAAACATCGCTTGGGCCAATCCGGTAACGGCTAGTGGATATATCAGTCCCAATAAAATCGTCGTGACAACTGTCATCAAAACTGCGGTAATCAAGTTCTTCATTTCAGGCTAATCCAAGCGAGTGAATGATCACGTCAATGATCTTTATTCCAAGAAACGGCACGATGATGCCGCCGAGGCCATAAATCAGAAGATTGCGACGCAACAGTGAAGCAGCGCTCATCGGTCGATACTTCACGCCTCGCAAAGCCAGCGGAATCAGCGCAATGATGATCAGGGCATTGAAAATTACGGCCGATAGACTCGCGGATTGCGGCGTGCGCAGGCCCATGATGTTTAGCGCATTGAGAACGGGAAAAGCAGCGGCAAACATGGCCGGGAT
>JAICQI010000052.1 GCA_025937955.1 Pyrinomonadaceae bacterium | reverse complement strand
TGCTGACGCTTTTTAAGGAGTTTCGAGCGACTGCAACTCATCTATCAATCTCACACACGAGCGAGCACGCGATTGCACAAGTAGTATTAGAACGCTGATTAACGCAGATCGTTGACCAACGATCGCCGACCGCTTGGATCGACATTGACTCGCGTACGACCAGGAGCAGGAACAAACAGGTCGCGAATACTGCTCCTGCTTACTGCTACCTGCTCGCTGGTCGATTCACTCTCTTCCGCAAACGGCGGACTGGTCTGAACCGGAAGGTTCCCATGCAGGTAGCACTCGAGGTTTGGCGACAATCGATCGGTAACCGCTATCAACTCGCGCACCGGACACGTCACTGTCGAAATCAGCCCCGTCATTGAATCAATCTCGACAAACTTGATCCCTTCCGGACACTCGAAGTTTTCGCCACCCAGATCAGGTCGCAACGCAACCGCTTCGTTCATGAAATCAACCCACGCCGGCAAGGCTGCTTCAGCGCCTGTAAGCCCCAGCTGCTTGTTGTCGTCGAAACCGATCCACACCGCGCAAACCAGATTCGGCGAGTAGCCGACAAACCAACCGTCGCGTGACGTGCCGGTCTTGCCGGCGATCGCAGTCCCGCTCACTGCGCCACGAGCCTTCCGCGCAGTCCCGCGCTCTATCACGCCTGCAAGCATGTTTGTGATCATGTAGGCCGTTGTCGGACTCACCACCTGGTCCACGTCTACCGGCAGGGCATGCGCCGCAGGCGGTTCACCGACACTCACGATCGCTTTTGGATTCACGCGCCGGCCTTCATTCACAAAGGCCGCATAAGCTGCGGCCAACTGAAGTGGCGTCACTTCCTCCGTTCCCAAGGCAAGCGCCGGATAGCGCTCCGGCTTTGGCAAACCAAACCTCGCAGCCAGGTTTGCTGTGCGTGCGAGTCCGGTCTGCAAGGCGACATCTACTGTGACGACGTTAAGCGACCTGACGAGACCGGTGCGCATCGTCACTTCGCGCATCGAATAACCGCCGCCATAGTTTGCCGGGCGATAGATTCGATTACGGTCGTACACAAAATCTCGTGGCGCATCCATGAACAACTGCACCGGCGACATCCCGTCTTCAAGCGCAGCCGCGTAAACAAACGGCTTGAAAGTCGAGCCCGGCTGGCGCAAAGCATCCGTCGCGCGATTGAGCTGCGATTCGGCGTAGTTGCGTCCGCCAACCATCGCGAGCACGTCGCCTGTGTGCGGATCCAATGCGACAAGCGCCGCTTGGGGTTTGAGACCGCGAGCAGCGTAAACAGCATCCAGCCGCTCCAGTTGACGCTTCAACGCTAATTCCGCGGCCTGCTGTAACTCGAGATCGATGGTGGTGTAGATTCGCTGGCTCGTTCCCGAATCTCCCAGTCGATTCACATAATCGACAAAGTAAGGCGCAAGTGAGTTATCGACTTCGGAAGCAGGCACAACCACGACCTCTTCGGCACTCGCTGCCGTGTTTTGCTCGCGCGTGATCCAGCCGTTGTGCTCCATTGCCGCGAGAACGACATTTCTCCTGGTGCGAGCCACTTCGGGATGCCGGACAGGCGAGTAGTGCGCAGGGCTCTGTATCATCCCCGCCAGCGTCGCTGCTTCCGCTAGACTGAGGTCGCGGAGTTCTTTTCCGAAGAAGACTCTTGCCGCTTCCTTAATCCCACGAACTGCAACAGCTCCGCGTTGGCCCAGGTAGATCTCATTGCAGTAGAGCGCAAAGATGTCGTTCTTGGACAGCCGGCGTTCCAGCGCCACTGACAACATCGCTTCCGCGTACTTTCGCTCCAGAGTTTTTTCGGGCGAGAGGTAAGTGTTCTTGACGAGTTGCTGAGTGATAGTGGAGCCACCCTGCCCCAACCGCTCATCACCGGCATTTCTCAATACCGCGCGCGCCAGGCCATTCAGGTCAACGCCCGAGTGCTCGAAGAAGCGTCGATCTTCGATAGCTAGAATGGCGTGAACCATCACTTGCGGTATGTCTCCGTAACTGAGTAGCTCGCGTTTACCACCCTTCGAAGAGAGATCGTTTGAAAGGATCTCAGGCTCGAGCGTAAACGATTCCAGCAAGATGCCGTCGCCACGCAACTCATCAATCTCGTCTCCCGCAAAGCTCACTTGGACCAGCGCCGGCTTTTTTCCACCCGGCTGGATCTCGATAGCTGAATCAGTAACAGCGAAACTTCCGCTCCACACGCCACTCGCTTTCGATTCCACGTAACCCGCGCGACGCAGAGCCGCCACCAGCTTTTCGCGAGACAATCTCTGTCCCGCTTGAAGCACGCGCGGCGCCGCGTAGAGACCTGGCCTGCTGGTCAGGTAACCACTGGCGAGTCGCGCATCGATGATTTGCGAATAGTACTGGTAAGAACGTGCGAGCGAGTCGGCACCAATCGCCAACGTAATGACGAACAAAGCAAAACCAAGTCGCACAACGCGGCTTTTGAACACGCGCCGACGGGGGTCAGACACAGATTTCACCTCGACAACCATGGGCAAACGGAGCAAACCCCTGGCTAGCGGAGGTTTTCCTGGCTCCGAGATCCTTCAGTGCTTCAGATATCTTGTGATTTGAAGAAAAGCTTAATAGAAGTGAGAATTCAAAATCTGAATAGGTCCTATAGGACCTATTCTTACGTAGGCAGCGTCAGCACGCGTTTGACGAGGGATTTTTTGCGACGACGGAGCTGGTACCATTTCGGCTGCGCCTTAATCGCTTCATCGATGATTGCACGCACGCGCGGAATACTCTCGATCCCGGCCGCATACCCTATCTCCATCAGCTCCTCAGCTTTACCCATCTCGTCCCAGCGAATGTGCCCGACCTTCGGACTAATCACCACGTCAGACATCTGGAGTTGATATGACGAGGCAGTCTTCTGCACCAACAGTATCGACTGCAACAACACCCCGATCACCGAACTCGTCGGTCCAATAAAAGTTGCACCCTCACGATTCACGTCCACAGCAATCACGATGTCAGCGCCCAGCGAACGGGCCACCGACGTAGGCACAATTGCAACCAAACCACCGTCAACCAGTTGGCGCCCATTCTCATCAGTAACCGGCACATACCATCCCGGAATCGCACAGCTCGCGCGAATCGCAAACGGCACGTCACCCCGATCGCGCATCACCACCGCAGCGCCGGTTTTTAAGTCAGTCGCGACCGCCGCAAATGGCATCCGCAACTCTTCGAATTTCGTAACCGGCATCCGCCCCCGCAGGTACTGCTCTAGACGCTCGTTACTCTGCACACCCAACCGCGACATCGTGACCCGTCCAATGTCGCGCCACCGCAGCGTGCGCCCAAACTCCGCAATTTGATCCACTGACATCCCGGACGCGAACGCTCCGCCAACAATCGAGCCCGCCGAAGTTCCCGCAATACAATCGATGCGAATGTTGTTTTCCAACAACGCGCGCAACACACCCACGTGGGCCATGCCGCGCGCGGCACCGCCTGATAGCGCGAGTCCGAGAGTCGGGTAGGCTGAGTCTCTAGACGGCATTCAAAATCACAATCTCCGCACGCTCACGAGCTGTATCGAGAAACGAGTCCATCTCCGATTCTATCTTTGTCTCCATCAGCGTCTTCTCGATCTCATCTCGAACCTGTTCGAGTGGCGGGACGATCCTTCCCGGAGAACGTGCCCTGAGTCGCGGCACATAGATGTCGCGGTAATAGTCGGCCATCTCCTTCTGGCTTATGACTACGAAATTTCGGAAGCGAAAGTCCAGATATTTTTCCATCTTGAGACGCTGCTCGATGATTTCGTCCAACTTCTCACTGGTCAAGCCGACCCGCTGGAGGCGTTGCTGAAACTCGAGCGGCGTCGCAAACTGGCGCGCCAATTCATCACGCGCGTCGCTCACTTCTTTTTGTGTCGGGACGATAGTCGGGATCTTTTCCGCCTCCTGAAGAATCAACCGCTGATCTAACAACAGGCGCAGGGCGCGATTGAGATCTTCCGAAGTGGGATTGTCGAGCACGGTATTTGGCTGCAAAGCGAGTTGCCACATGAGATCAGAGTACGTGATGAGATCGGTTCTGACTCCGGCGTTGACGGTGGCGACCATTTTGTCGACGACTCGCTGCGCGGCACACGGCTGATGAGAAATGAAGAAGCTCAAAGGCAATAAAATCAGAATTTTTAGCCACAGATTTTTCACGTTGATCTCTCCTCTCTCTAGAACGTCTGCGAAATCCTGAAATGCAGGTTTCCGCGGTGCAGCCGGAACACCGCCGGCGTGCCGTCGAAAAGAACGCCACCCGGTCCACGCTGCGGAATCAAAAACTCCGGCGGGTTCAACAGGAACCCGTAGTCAACCGCGAGCGCGCCACCAAACGGAGTTTGCAGCCGGAATCCCAGTCCCACTGTGTTGGTCCAGTGTGCACGCAGATTAGCGGCAGTAATCGTCGCCAGAAGATCACCTGGCGGCACGGGCGCCGGATCGTTTTTGCCAAACAGATCGCCAACGCGTCTGAAAACATTACCGCCATCGTAAAAAGGCACGACCTGCACAGCCCTCGTAATGGGAACTCGTGCCTCGAGATTCACCACTGCGAGCGCATTGCCACCCACCGGCACCGTGAACGGATTAAGAAATACGATGTTCTTGTCCGAGTCGCGAAAAGGTCCTAATGGAATAACGACCTCTCGGGGACCAGCCTCTTCGAAGTTGAACCCACGCAACGTAGTCGAACCACCCGAGAAGAACCGTTCACTGATCGGCAGTGTCCGATCGTTTTCGTCAATCCTCCCGTTCTCGTCGCGATCGCGTGGATTGAACACGTTCGCGAGACCAAGGCTCACATTACCGGCCAGCACTGTGTCTCTCAGCGCCGACAGTTTGTAGTAATGCCTGTACGTAGCCTGAAAGCGGTTGAATGAAATATTTCCGCCGAGTTGTCGTAGCGCGACGGCATAATCGACACTCAGAAAACCACCGCGCGTCGCATCAACCTGGTTATAGCGACAAATCTCACCTCGGGCACCGAGTTCTTCATCATCGTCCAAACTTCTTGCCAACAGTCCGCGCTCGCAACGCTCGCGCGTGTCCCTGACGAGAGAAACGCCGAGACGAGAGAGTCTGATTTTATCGTCAGGCTCCAGAATCGGCCTGACAACCAAACTCTCCAGGTTAAAGAGCCGCACGTCTTCGTAACTGTAACGAGCGAAGATGATGGTCCGTGAGCGCCGGTCGAGCACGCGCTGCGTCTCCAGGGTCGCCGTGAAACGATTGATGGTCGGTTCGTTTACCTGGTTTCCAAAGATGTCGATCGGATTACCTTCTTCGTCAAGTCTTTGCACGATGCCCATCGTGCCGCGATCGATTGCGGAGCGGAAGAAGCGCGTAATCGTGGAATCGCGCTGGTATTGGACTGAAGCAGCCAACGGCGCAAACTGAGTTTTGTTGTATCGCGCGAAACGCGGATCGAGATACTCGAGACGCACGAGTTGCTGAAGCCGGCTGCCGCGAACTCGCACTGCTCCGTGCCGCAGCCGGTTCATGAGATTCACGTTGCTGATTTCAAACAGGCCGAGCGCACCCGCGTCGGTCGAGTATCCACCACCGTAGTCCATTACGTTTGGCGGTTTCTCTTCGACGTCGATGATCACGTCGCGTTGTTTGTAACCCGAAGTTGTGTCTGCCGCCGGCTCAGTGCGAATGACTACCTGCCGGTATGCGTCGGTGAGATAGAGTTCGCGTTCTGCTTCGGAGATACGATCCGCCCTGAGCACGTCGCCTTCAGCAATCGGAATCGCCCTTCTGATCGCCCGGCGTTTCGTGCGCCGCGTGTTAATGTCGCCGGTAACGCCGTTGATGTTAATGCTATTGATGAAGACCTTGTCGCCCTCGTCGACAATCGAATACACGAGCCTGACCTGCTCTTCATCGCCTTTCTTGGGCAACTCGACCACTGAAAAATCCACACGGGCGTTGACGTAGCCTTCACGTGAGTAAAGAGCGGTGACTCGATCGCCGTCGGCCCTTGCGTAAGACCGTGAATAGGGCGCGCCGATTACCGTCCGCAACTGACGGCGAATTCGCTCGTCTGTGTAGATCTTGTTCCCTTTGACCTCAACGCCCGCGATACGAGTTAACGGGCCTTCCGTTACCTGGAAAGTGATGATCAAGCCATCCCCATTCAATGACACACCCTGCAAGACCTGAACAGTCGCTTTGCGATAACCCATGTCGCGCATATATGCCTCGACGGTGCGACGATCCTGCTCGAGGAGCGTCAAGCTGGTATAACCGCGACCATAGCCAAGAAACGGAATCAAACCGATAGCGTTCGCCTTTTGGGTTTTCAGATCCGCTTCGACATCTGCTAACGCCAGCCTTTCCGTGCCGGTGATGCGGATGTCCGTGAGACGAAAACGCCTTCCCTGCTCCACCTGATACTCGATGGTTATGTTGTGGCCCGTTAACGGAATCGGATTGAGGTTCTCGCAGGTCTCCGGGGTGCCGTTGGAACCAAGATCAGGAGGCGGGTTGCTAACGGTGCAAGTCTGCGTTACTTCCGCAAAGAAGAACCCGTCTTCCTGCAACTTGTTTCGGATGCGACGCCCGCCCTCGACGATAGCGGAGAAATCGACGTTTCCTTCGCGCATTACCGGCAGCAACTCTCGCTGTGTCTTCTCACTTAATTCGTAGTTCTTGACACTGACGGAAACCTTGGGCCCAACCGCTCCCTTCAGCAGAATTTTGACGCTGTTCTTCTCCGAATCTCTCTCGACGCGCGCGTCATCGAGCACCGGAGAAAGGAAGCCCTGGCTAATTAGTGCATCGCGAACACGCTTTACGTCTTCACTCAAAGCATCGCGAGTAAAAACGACGCCGCGCTGCAGCGCGAGCGTGCTGCTTACCTGAGTGTCGTCAAAACCTGTGACCTGAATGTCGAAATCCTCAACTTTGGCCGGGTCGCCAGGCGTCACCCGGTAAGTCAACGTCATGCGCAAGCCACGCGGGCCTAATTGCTCGACCGGTTCGACGACAGCGTTGTAGTAGCCTCGATCGCGCAGGTACACCTGGATCTCATCAGCGTTGCGCGAAATCAGTTGTTTGGTGAAACGGTTATCGGACTGAACAAAATTCAGCCGCGCGCGCATTTCATCGACTGCAACTGGCGAACCCGTAACTGGTCCAGCCAACTCGATGCGCACTTCACCAATCTGGACCTGTCGCTGGACGATAAAACGAAGTCGTACCGGGCTGGTTCTGTTCGCGCCTTCTTCGGTAACTTCAACACGCGCATTAGCCACGCGTCCGGAGTCGAACAGCGCTTGCAGTGAGTCGCGCACGCGCACGGCGGAGAACTGCGTGTTGGGTGCAACTTTTAGGAGAGCGGTAAATTCAGCTATGGCGTTAGGTTCGTTCGCCGTTCCTTCGAAGACGAGATCGACCGTGGTGATCTGTCGACCCTCGTAGTCTTCGATCCTGGCGTTGCGCGCCACATCCGCATGCGCGTTAGCCGCGAAAAGAAAAACGATCAGGCCACAAAAAGGCATCAAAAGCACAAATGCTTTCCTGAATCGATTTGCGCTTTTTGTGCCTCTTTGTCGCTTACGAAACAATCCTAGTCCCACCCTGCTCAGAATCTCTTCCTAAAACGAATCTCGAAATTGAAGTTGTTAGTGCGAGCGCTTAGCCGTCGGGTGGAAGCCTGCTCATACTGTGCTACAAACGAAAGTCGATCCGAAACGCGATACTCCAGCGCTATTATCTGGTTCGGATCTGAAGTCACGTTGGTCGAATACGTGACCATCACTTCCTTGCTGATGCGTCTTCCCAAAGTGAGTCGGGCCGCGGGAGTCGAGCCCGCCGTGCCACCGATCACCGGGCTGATCTCAAACCGTGTCAGACCGAAAAGCTTACTCGTCGCTCGTTGCGCGGGGGCGTTGATCAGAGCATCGGTCAACAGGCTCGTCGCTGCTCCGACCTCCGATTGAGCCAGGATTGACGAGCTCGTATCGCCCGTAGAAAGCTGGCCGGTCGTGATGAGTGACACAACATCCGCCTGCGGCAACGCGGGCTCAGAACGAACCGAAGCCTGCGGCTGAGACAGTGGACCAGTCAGACCCACAATCACGCGATAGCCTCTGATCTGTGATTCGGCCTGGACGTTCAGAATTGGATCGGCGTTGCGACTGGGTGGCAGATCTACCAGCGCGCGCGTGATGTCGTAGCGATCGTTGCGGAAATTGAGCGTCCCACTTGAAGCTGTGATGCGGCCCGAAATGGTTGGATCATTTACCGGTCCATCCAACTGAAGCGAAACTGAGCCGACGAGATCGGCGAGATTGTTTCGCACTACGAGGGCGTTTCGTCCTTCAACTCGCAGTGCCGTAAACACTGCGGTGCGCGCCAGCTCGATCTCGGCGCCTTCTTCGATCGACTCGCCACGTCGCGTGTTGATGAGGTCAGCCAGTTCGATGTCCTGGGTGTATTCGGTGCGACGCAGGTTCACGACCCCACCAATCAACTGTTCGCGGGAAGAACCCCTGATTTCAACGTCCGCATCCAGGGTCGAACGAAAGTCCGGTGGAAACGGAACAGTCATATTGTTGCCGCGCACATTGACTCGAAACGCGGAAACGGTGAATCCCTCGAGCAATGCGCCGCCAGTTGCTAAGACCCGTCCGCCACCGAGCGTGCCTTCCAATGAATCGAGCTGGGCCTGGTTTGCGTTAAACCGTAGCGCTGCTCTCAAATTCGATACAGTCCAACGCTCGTTGCCTAGCAGCACCGACACTGAAGCATTGTTGAGTGCAGCGGTACCAATCACACGTGGGTCTTCGAAGGTCCCGTTGATGCGTACCGCAACCTCCGCGGTGCCCGAAGAAAAGAAGTCAGGTGAGACACCGTTGAGCACACGCATGTTCAAGTCGCCGTTTACAGCCAGGCTCTGCCTGCCGCCGGTCGCGGTTGCGAGGGTGCCGTTCAGAACGAAGTTTGTGCCTGGTCCGGTAAACCTCGTCGAGTCAAACGTGAGCTCGTTTGGAGTGAAACGAACAACTAACGGCGTCGTGGCGCTAAGCTGAACGTCTTCAACTCGGAAACTGAGCTCGCTGAAGTTGGCTTCACCTGATAAGCCCGCAAGAGAGAAATTTTCCTCATCATCGATCAAGTTGCCCGAGGCGCGGATCGTTCCGTTGGCTCGCCCCGAGACACGCACGGCACTGCGCGGCATCGCGATCTGAAACAAATTAGTCAGGTCGGCATTGGTGAGCGTGGTTTCGATAGTCGCAGGCAAGGAATTGTTCGAAAGATCAATTCGCGCCGCGACGACTTGTGGCTGACCCAACAGACCGCTCGTCAGCGTGATGTCGAGTCGTTGATTCTGTGTACGTCCAGTGAGCGCAACATTGCCTGTCGGGCGTCCGTTGATTGTGACGTCGCGTCCTTCGCCATCGAATGTCACTTGATACGCCGAGAAGTTCGTCGCTGAAAGGTCGCCGGAAACGTGGGCCGAGAAGTTGGCGACGCCCGTCACAGAAGGCATACCCGGCCGGTTCGCGAGCGACACTAATCGAGCCAATTGAATATTTTCGGCATTGCCCTGAAAGTCGAAGGCGTACGTTTTTATGTTGACATTACCTTTGGCGACGATATGACCAGCACCCAGGCGGACGTCGACGGTCTCGATGTTAACGTTAGGTCCGCTAAACGTGGCCCGCGCCGTCAAGCCTTCAAGTGTTTCACCAGCGAGGCGGCCTGGTCCAAAGCGAAGGTCGGCGCTGCCACTCATCGCGTCCGGAATTCCTGTCACCTTCACCTGGCCCGAAATATCCGATTGCGTGTCGGATGTGAGTTGCGCGTTATTGCTTAGCGGCGACAGCGCGATCAGATTGCGAGCGTTGAAGCGATCGAGGGTGGCTTCGATCGACATGTTGTCTTCACCCTCTCGTGGCTTGACCAGCGAGAAGCGCACGCCGCCTCCGTCACGCTCGGCAAGGCTGCCATCGGGAATTCGTATCTCCGCATCGTTCATTGCAATCGTTGCCGACAGCGCGCCTAACTCGTTGCCGTTAACCGTCAAGGTGCCAACTGAGAAGTTTCCGTTCAGGTTCGGCGAGTTGAGTGGACCGCGGATGTTGCCATTGAAAGCAAGTTGGCCCGCCAGTCCGATTCCATAACTGTTCATTTGCTGCTCGACTTCAGGCAGCAGCCCCGAAGAGATGAGCACTGCCTGGAGCTCCGCTGCATCGGATGAAGTTAAGTCGACCTGAAGGTTGGAATCGTTTTCGAAGGAGAAACGACCGGTGGCGCTCAACCTCGTCGCCGGTGTTTGCAGGTTTACTTGTTGAATATCGAAGGTGCCGCGATCCGCGCGCATCGCGACTTCGCCTGTGATTGGGATACTGTCGGCGCCTGGCTCGCCAGTTTCCGCGGTCAAGCGCGTGCTTATGGTGCCGGTAGCGAGTTTGAAATCGGTTCCAGGGAACGTCAGATCCACGCGGCCCGTCGCGCGACCCGACAGCGGCACGGCGCTGCCGGCCAATGCTGTTAATGGTCCAGCGACGTCCAGTTGGGTGAACTCAGCGCTCACCTGCGAAGTGCCGCCCCTGCCGATGGCAACCCGAGCGTTTCCACTGGTTCGTCCTTTGAAAACATCGGCGGTGAAATTGTTGAACTGGATTTCGCGATTCGTAGCCACGACGTGCGCGTGCGCCTGGCCCATGTTCATGCTGCCCAACACACCGCCGCCGATACTCAAATCAGCCGAAGCCCGATAGCTGCCCGACGGTTCAACCACAAACACCGGTTTTGAGAGTTTGACGTTCTCAGCCTGCCCGTCTGCAAACTTCACCGTTCCAGCGTCGATGTCCGCAGTCGAACCTTCGATACGACGATTCCGCACTGACAACCGCACACCCGCGATGTTGAGACTGCCAATCTCCGCGCCCGCGGCGCTCGTCGCGCCCACCTGAACGTTTTTCACTACAACACTGGTAACTCCACCACGATCCTGCAGCTCGATGTTGTTCGCCGTGACTCCTTTTACTTCTGCACCCGAGGCCGAGATCGTTCCCGCCTTGACGCTCGCAATCGTGCCCGTGGTGACGTCGTTCTGATTTCGGACCTGGAGATTCGTAGCACTGATTCCATTTACTTTCGCGCCTGAAGCTGCGAGACCATTCGCCGTAAACTGGCTTGATGAAACAGTGAAAACGCCGTCGTTCATTTCCGCGCGGGCGTCACGAAGAATCAAGCCGGTCAGCGTGGTTCCATAACTTCTCTCCGCCACCGCGCGTAACTCGCCTACCCAGCGAAAGTTTGTACCCGTGCCCATGACGTTGCCGGCCAGTTGCAACGAGTCGATTTGGAAATCACCGGCGTTGAGCAGATCAGCCACTGCCTTGCCATTGATCTCGTAGCTCTTGCCCTGGACGGAGCCATTCGCGGTGACGTTCAGTCCCTGCAAACGCACATTATCGGCAGCGAGCGCGTCCGACTTGATCTGACCATTGATCTTGAACTGATCTCCCTCGCCTGTAATCGTGCCGGCGAAATTCCCGGCTCCGCGCAGCGTCACACCCGGCTGCAACGTGTCGGAAAGCTGAGTGAGGTCAACATTCGAAGTGACGTTCATCGTGTAACGAAGCGCGCGCCAATCGTCCATCACGCCATCCATCCGCGCTTCTGCAACGGGCGATTTCAAAACGAGCTCGTGAATCTCAGCGCGTTCCTGGTTAAAACGCAGATGTGCCTGGACGTCGATGTCGTTGACTGGTCGATCGTCGTAAGTAAAAGTTGAATCCGAAAACGAGAGGTTCACCGTCGTCATGCGCGCGCCGACGGGAACACTCGGATAGTCAGGCTGAATCGCTACTTGCAGATTACGCGCTTCACCGGAGATGTCGTGACGCGCGTTGCCGTAATGGACCACGCCCTTTTCAATTTCGATGGTCGCGGTCGAGTAGGCAAAGAGAATGCGTCTGTTTGGTTCCGGCGGCGGAATATGGATGTTGCGGAAGTTTGAGCGGCCCTGCTCGTCAAACGTAACCCACAGCTCGAGGCCTTCCATCTTCAGATCCTGGAGATTGATGTTGCGCCGCAGGTTTAGTGCGTACAGATCTTCGACTTTAACGGTCGCGAGAAGACGATCGATCTTTCCGAGTTTTTCGCCGCTCTGGGAGTCGTAAAGCTCCAGACCCGACATCTCGACAGTGTTCGGCGGAAACGAAGCGTGGAACTCGCGGATCTCGGCACGAATGCCGTAGTTCGCGAACGTGTTCTTAATCTGGCCCGCGACGTAGCGGTCGACGAAACCGAGCCGGAAAAGAAACAGGATCAGCAGGACGAGCGCAAGCGCACCGACACCCACAATAATGGCCGCCAGGTAAGCGTGGCGACGAGTGAAGTAACGCCAACGCTTTGTTATGGGAGGCTTCTTTTCTGCACTCATAACCTTACAGCCGCGACGCGACTCGGGAACTCTTGAATTCTAAGAGGGAGAGACCGAAAGTGCCGCTAAGAGGCACCAAAAGTCACAAAAAGATCATAGGTGCCTTCTGTGCCTATTGGTGACAAACCTCATCCAGGTTTCGCGGTTGGCCCAGTGGAACATTGCCAACCACTGAGAGTTCAAAACCTTCCAACGCTGCTACTTTGGGGGGATGATTCGAAAGCAGTAGTATTTTGCGCAATCCGAGGTCATGGAGAATCTGCGCCCCCACACCATAATCGCGATCGATTCCGTAACCTGTTTCCAGACTCGCTTCTCGCTTGCTGAGCCCGCTCTCCTGCATCACGCGATAAGTACGCAATTGATTGACCAAATCCAGACTGTGCTCTCGCTGGCGCAGATAGAGAACTACTCCACGCGCCGCGGCGGCGATCTTTTCGAGCGCCGTATGAAGCTGAAAGCCGGTGTCGTCGATCAGTGAGCCAAACATGTCGCAGGTGACGTTCTCAGTATGAACTCGAACCAGGACCGGATCGTCGGTCTTCACGTCGCCCATTACCATTGCGAGGTGTACGTCGCCGTTGATCACATTTTCGTATGCAACCGCTCGGAAGCGGCCATAAACGGTCGGCAGATCGGTTTCGACTACACGCCGCACGAGCTGTTCCTTGCGGATACGATACCGGACGAGCTCCGCTACGCTGATCATTTTCAGATTATGCTCGGCGGCGAAGGTCTCGAGCTGTGGCAGTCGCGACATCGTCCCATCTTCGTTCATGATCTCGCAGATCACGCCGGCGGGGTATAAACCCGCGATCCGGGCGATGTCGACGCTGGCTTCGGTCTGACCGGGACGGACCAGCACGCCGCCGTCCTTTGCGCGCAAGGGGAAAATGTGACCTGGACGGCAAAGATCCTGCGGGCGAGAATTTGGATCTACTGCCACCAAAATCGTAGTGGCGCGATCGGCGGCCGAAATTCCAGTTGTAATGCCGCGACGGGCGTCAATTGAAACTGTGAAAGCCGTGCCGAGATAGGAGGTGTTATCGGCGACTTGCGTGGTCAGGTGAAGCTCGTCGCAACGCTCCTCGGTAAGCGGCAGACAGATCAGACCGCGGGCGTGCCGGGCCATAAAGTTGATGATCTCAGGGGTGACCTTCTCGGCAGCGCAGACCAGATCGCCTTCATTCTCGCGATCTTCGTCGTCGACGATAATGATCATGCGTCCGTCGCGGATGTCGGCGACGGCCTCTTCAATGGTCGCTAAAGCCACGGCGTCATGTTAACCGAAAGCCGGAAATTGATAAACCTACCTTGAGCGCCTCCTTGGAGTGCGGTGCCTTGGCACCGCTTTGGTATCTTGACACATAACTCATACCAAAGC
>JAICQI010000006.1 GCA_025937955.1 Pyrinomonadaceae bacterium | reverse complement strand
GGCTTATTTACTGTTATTAACGTTTAGGTTTCGGCTTTCTTCTGCTTCAATTTGCGGCTTCAATTTCGCGACGCCCCTGTCGAGCACGAGCACTTCGCCGAACGAGCCGATCATGATGTTTTGCGGTTTGAGGTCGCGATGAATTACTCCGTGTGCGTGTGCGAAGGCTACTGCATCACACACAGCCTGAAACTTCCGCAGACGATCTCTTAACGAAGCGCCCTGAGCAGCGTACTCGTCGAGACGGCTGCCGCGCACAAACTTCATCGCATAGTAGATCCGGCCGTCAGGCAACGTGCCGACATCGTGCACCGGAACGATTCCGGGATGTTCGAGTCGCGCTATGATCTGCGCTTCGCGAATCATGCGGTTCCGCAGGTCGCCTGTGACTTCGGGCGTATTGAGGACTTTGATCGCGACGTGCCGGTTGAGCTCCGTGTCCTCGGCCAGATAAACCGTGCCCATGCCGCCACGCCCGAGCTCTTTAACAAAGGTGTACTTGGTCGAACTAAAGTCCGGATTGCCGACGATGCTCCGGAGATGGTTCAACCTGTCGTCCGAGAGCCACTTCATTTCACGTCGACTCCGAGCAACGAGCGTGCTTCGGTGCGAAACTCTTCGTCAGTCGCGGTTATCTCGCGCAGCTTTTCCAGGACGATACGGCGGAAGTCGCGACGCGCGGCGGCGAGGTAGTTGTTAACTGTCGCTTGCTCGAGCCCGAATTCTGCGGCGAGCGAAGCGTATGAAACGGCATCGTCGTTCAGGTCGTAGCGTTCGAATAGTTGAAAGTGAATGGCGCGGCCTGACTCATCACAGTGACGGCGAAACGCATCGACAGCGAGGGTGAACATCCACCGCACCCACTCGCGATGAAAATATTCTTCGGGAGTCAGAGCGGAAGCGGCATGAGCGGCAAGCTCGTCTTCAGCAGATGCGAAGTCGAGCTGATAGTGGTCCATGTCGCCACCGCGCTTGAGCCGCCGTCCGGCTTTGCGTTCATTCGAAACAAAGCCATCGAGACACGTGCGGAGAAAAGTTTGAAAACTGGCCTTGCCGGCGTCGTAAGCAGCGAAATGATTTTTCTCGAATGCGTTTGCGAAAAAGCCCTGCGTTAGATCCTTCGCGTCTTCGTTATCTGCCTGCCACTTGAGGCGGATGTATTTGTAAGCCGGTTTCCAGTAGCTGGCGAGAATGGTGTCGAACGCACGGCGGCGCACGACCTGATCGTCGCTGCGCGCGCCTACGATTGCAGAGTGGTTGGTGACCGGGAACTTGTGAAGCGGTCCACCTATATCGGTATCTGGGTCCAAATCTATAACTGTCTCTTAACGATCACGAGCGTGATGTCGTCGGCGGCGCTCGTCCCCTGCGCGAACTTCGTCAACGACGACTCGATGCGATCGCGTATCCCAGCAGCCGAGGCTTCGATGTTTCGCGACACGACCTCGTACAAACGCGTCGCACCAAACTCTTCACCCGTCGGACTAACAGCTTCCGTAACACCGTCCGAATAGATCACGAGCACATCTCCACGCTGCAACAGCGTGCGGCCCTCGCGATACTCGGCGTCGCGTTTGATTCCGAGCGGTAAACCTCCCGAAGCAAGTTGCTCCACCGTGCCGGCGGAATGAACGATCAGCGGCGGATTGTGTCCCGCATTCAAAAACGACAGCGCTCCGGACTCCGGATCGAGCTCCGCATAGAACAACGTGACGAAACGATTCGCGGGAATGTTGTCGGCGAGATACCTGTTGACCGCCGAGATCGTCGCCACTAACGAATCGTGAGAAGCGGACTGCGCGTGAATCGCAGCATGCAGCGACGACATCAACAATGCGGCCGCAGTTCCCTTGCCCGACACGTCACCCAGCGCGATCACCAGTCGCCCGTCTTCACGCTCGATAAAGTCGTAGTAGTCACCGCCAATTTCGTAACAGGGGAAACTAATGCCCTGCAATTCATAACCGTTTACGTGGGGCGGCGCTGTCGGTTGAAAGCGCTGTTGAATCTCGCTCGCCAGCGCGAGCTCGCGTTCAAAACGCTCGCGCTCGAGTCTCGCCTCAATCAGCCGCGCATTCTCGACGCGAATGGCTGCTACTGAGGCCAGCGTAGTCAAAACCTTCAAATGGTCTTCCGTGAAGCGCCCTTCGGCGATCGGTGAATCTGCATAAATGATTCCAAAAACCTTGTCGGAAACACCGAGCGGGACCGCCAGCACGGATCTCACCCCCTGGAGCACCATCGTGCCACTCGCAAAACGTGGATCGTGCTGCGCGTCGGACGTGAGCACTGACTTGCCGCGAATCACGACTTCATCGAGCACGTTACGGCTGACGCGGATCTCACCGACTTCCCCAACGCGATCTCTCAATCTCGCGACCGCGACACGCAAGTCTTCACTACCTTCATCACGCATCATGATGAGACAGCGATCAGCCGGCACTGATTCAAACACGAGAGAAACAATCTGTTCCAGCGTTTCATTCAAAGTGTCGGAGGAGAGCAGGGTGACTCCGACCTTGCTAATCAACGCGAGCAGATCACCATGCTTGGCCTTGGGCGTTACGGTCGTCGTGATGATCTCTTCAGGCTGCGTGCGCGCGCCTTCGATCGCTTCGAGTAAACCAGACGTGGTCCGGTCGCCGGACGCGAGCGCGATCGTCGCTTCCGGAAGCGACGCGGCCGAGTTGTCGGTGATCATCGTCGCGCCCATGCCGGAATTGAACGTGCCGTCGTCAAAGACGATCTCCGTTTCTCCGATCTGAATGCGACCGCCGGCAGTGAGATGAATCGCACCTTCAACAGTGGCGCCGTTGTAGAGCGTGCCATTTGCCGAACCGAGATCCTGGAGCACGTACTCGTCACCTTCGCGACGCACCTCAGCGTGTACGCGCGACGCGAATGGATCGGGAATACACAAATCGTTCCGAGCGGAACGGCCTATAGTTATGCGCAAGCGTCCGAGCGGAAAATGGTCGGGGGCGCGATCGGGGTATTTAACTATTAACTCTGACATTGTTAGTAGACGTTAGGCGGCGCAGCGGCGGCATCAACTAGAATGAACCCTCACGAACGACAATAGTGCCCGCTATCATATCGTGCAAACCTCTACCATGCACACTCACCGCGGCGATTAAGAATCCGAGACCCAGCAGAGCGAATGAGAGGGGATAACCGATGAAGTGACGCAACAACGCACGGAGGATTCCAGGGTTTCCGCCGTTGTGGTGTTCGATCCGTAAGCCGGTTGCCCACTTGCCGAGTGTTAGACCCGTCAAACCAGGAAGTACCCCAAGGTTCATCAAGGCCATAAACATCACGAGCACGATGCCGGCAGTTTCAGCTGAATTGCCTGCCGCACGCGCACCACCACCGAGCATGCGCGCGACCAGGGTTCCTAATACAAGCAGGGAAACGAGGATGATGTAGTCGATCAGCAAAGCGCCGCATCGGAGAGGAAACGGTGCTCTGAGCGGTTGACCGCCACGCCGGGCGGTGCGGCTTTTTGCCTGA
This sequence comes from Pyrinomonadaceae bacterium, assembly GCA_025937955.1. Lineage (GTDB taxonomy): Bacteria > Acidobacteriota > Blastocatellia > Pyrinomonadales > Pyrinomonadaceae > PSRF01. Next base: position 19,241 of record JAICQI010000006.1, on the reverse strand, counting down.
GAGCGCGGCAAACCTTGGGCAGTTGTCATCGTCAGACTTGTTTAATTGTACTTGTGTCTTTGTAGGGGCGGCCATCCGTGGTCGCCCCAGCGTGCGCGTTCAACACTGGGGCGGCCACGGAGGGCCGCCCCTACAAAGACCCAATACAAATCATCCTACAAGAAAATGCAGTGTCGTTTCGCCCACGCGCAGTTTGTCGCCACTGTCGAGCACGCGGGGTTGTCGCGGCGCGAGCCGCACCGAGTCGTTGATCACCGTACCATTTACACTCCCCAGGTCTTCGACGAGAAATGTTTCTCCTTCGAGCCAGATGCGTGCGTGGCGACGAGAAACTTTTGTCTCGGGATCAAATCTTGAAAGATCGATCTCCGGAAAGATATTCGAGTGCGGATCGGTGCGCCCGAGCAGATTGCTATCTTTCTGCAGGATGAACGACGCGTCGAGCTCAGTGGTTCCAGTAACAACGAGTTTCGCAGTCGGTCTCACAGTGTGCAGCAACGCACTCGATCCCACTGCCGCGAGCGGTTGGCGCGCGCCACAGTGAGCACAAAACACATCGTCAGCAGCAATGCGTCCACCGCAAAAACCGCAATAGACTGTTTGTACCTGAACCGTCTCCTGACCCAGCGCAGGCGCGGGCATTCCGTAGCTCACTTTCCCCTCGATCAACTTTTCGAGGTGGTCGGCGAGCACGTTTCTCATCTCGCGCGCGGTGCGGAAACGATCGTCGGGTTTGTACTCCACCGCCCGCATCAGGATCTGTTCCATCTCACTCGAGATCGCCGGCGCGATCTGGCGCGGCCTCGGATTCTTCGAGAAGTCGAATATCAGGAGCGGATTGTCCTGTGGATCGGCTCCGGTCAACAGGTGAAACATCGTCGCGCCGAGACTATAAACGTCCGAAGCAGGCTGCACTCGCCCGCTGAAGAGCTCCGGCGGCGCATAGCCCATCGTGCCAACCGCGGTCACGCCCTTCTCCTGCTGCGTAACCCAGCGAGCGATACCGAAATCGATCAGCATCACTCGACCCGTGTTGCCGTCGATCATCAGGTTCGCCGGCTTCAGATCGCGATAGATGATCGGCTTAGGTCTCGAGTGCAGATAGTCGAGCACGTCAGCTACTTGCATGCCCCAATCTGTGACTGTCTTCTCGTCCAGCCTGCCGCCGACTGCCGCACGCATTCGCGAAGCGAGATCGCCACCTGAGATGTACTTCATCACGAGGTAGAAACGAGGCTCGTCGTAAAAGTAGTCGTAGATTGTCGGTATCGACGGATGCTCGAGCGATGTTAACAACAGCGACTCGCGTTTGAAGTCTCCAATCGCTTTCTCGTGCTGCGCCGGATCCAGGTGCGACTCAACCATCTCTTTGACGGCACGCGGAGCATCGCCGAGGTTACGATCTTTCGCCAGGTAAACAGCACCCATACCGCCGCCACCGATCCGTCGCACGATCTCATAGCGACCGTTCAAAACAGTGTTTTGAGCGAGCTGCTTGACTGATGGGCGATGACCACCGGTCGTGCTTTCTCTAATCGAGGTTTTACCGGGCGCCTGGACGTTATCCGTAAACGATCCGCCGAGTGAATTCGAAGATATCCGAGGCGACGACTCGGCTAGCTCTTCAGGTGGGACAACAGTAGTTTCGAGACTGCCGGAAGGCTCCCGAATCTCCTCTGCTACCGGTGCTGCTTCTGGCTCTGCGACACTCGGTGCTTCCTCGGGATCGAGTGTAGTCGCCCACTCGCGGCCTTCGCGTGGCTGCGCGTTGTCATCGTCTCCCAACGTGGCAGACATGGAATCAAACTCTACTGAATTCTGTATTAGCTGCGCGCCGCAATTGCCGCAATAGTGTTCATTATCGCGTACGCGGGCGCCGCAGGAGTTACATTCAGTCATCGATAACGAATAACCAGTCTTTCAGATTAAACGCGGCTAACTAGAAGACGTCGTAGCAGGCTACTATTTCACAATGTGGAAGCGCAGAAATGTCTTTCCGACGATAATTTCATCACCATCGCATAATGCCTGACGCTGTCCTGGGGGTAATCGCTTGCCGCGATTGATGAACGTACCGTTTGTCGATCCTAGATCCTCGAGAAAATATTGGCCGTTACTGAGAGTGATGCGCGCGTGACGTCGCGATACCTTGGCTTCGGGATCGTCTGTGTCCAGATCGACGTCCGGGAAGATGCCGCCATCGGCGTCCCAACGCCCGATCTGTGCCTCTGCATCACTCAACATAAACTGCTTTCCGGTCGAGCGGCCCTTTTCGATAACGAGACGGGCATGCGGTTTGGCAGTGGTTCTCAAAGCTGAAAAACTCAAGTTGGCAGAAACGCGACCACCGGCGAACTCCGGATGCGGTCCGGGCTGCGGCGCGTGATTGCCGTTGCCTCCGTGTCCAGGCTTCCTTTGAACCGGGTTTGGACGGCCATTCGGGCGCAAAGGTGCGCCACACTCGTCACAATATTGCGAGCCATCCAGATTCTCTGTTTTGCACCTGTCACAGGTAATCATCGTAGTTACAGAAAGCAAGTCATTTTACCGCGAACGCGGCTGCCACGCCAACGCATCTTAATGGCGGTGTTTTGTTAATAAAATCCGCGTTTCGGCGTTAGGATGTTGGCCCTGTTGATTTGCTCTTACATGAAACTGTTTGATAAGTTTCCACGTAAAAGCTACTTCTTCAAGCATTAGGCCCCAGGTAGAAGGAACCCCAGAGATGGCATTGAGTAAGAAAAAGAAGATTATAATTGGCGTCATAGTGGGGGTTGTGCTCATCAGCGCTGTCGTCATCAGCGTAATTGCAACCCGCAAAGATGAGCCCGAAGTCATAACGGTAACCATCGACGTCAGACCCGAACTGAAACAGACCGTCACCGCCTCGGGCGAGGTACGCCCCATACGCTTTATCAAGCTCACCAGCGAGGTGGCGGGCCGTATCGAAGAGATCTACGTGTCCCCGGGCGACATGGTAACCAAGGGCAAGCCCCTGGTGCGGCTCGATCCGACTCAACTCCAGGCGGGCCAGGAAGCCCAATGGGCAGCCACGCAGGCCTCACTCAACGACGTGCAAAACGCGCGTAACGCTGTGACTTCGGCCCAGCAGTCACTGGTCGTAGCAGAAGCTTCAGTGGCTTCTGCGAGACAGCAAGTCGTTGCCTTCGAAACCGCCGTGGATAAAGCCCAGGTCGATTTGAACACTGCTCAGCGCGAGCTCAAGCGCAACACCGAGCTGATCGAAGCCGGCGTTGCTTCACGGTTTGAATACGACAATGCCCGCGACCGCTTCGAAACGGCCAAGCTGGCCCTGGATACTGCCAAGGCGAACCTCGAAGCGCAGAAGATCGCCGTGAAGGAAGCAACGGAGCGTGCTAACCAACAGCGCATCGCCGTCAAGGAAGCACAAACCAGCATCAAGTCATCAGAGATGCGTGCCAGCCAACAAGCAGCCATGTTGCGTGGTCAACAGAGCCAACGTTCCAAGGCAACTCAGTTGTCGCCGCTGAACGGCGTCATCGCTGACATTCCGACGCGCGTCGGTGAGTATGCCGTGTCGGCCCTGTCATCAACACCGTTGATGACAATCGCTGACATGTCGCAGATAAACATTGAAGTAAACGTCGACGAGACTGAGATCAACAACGTCCAGGTGGGCCAGGAGGCCAAAGTCAAAGTTGACGCGCTGGGTGAAAGAGAACTCAGAGCTGTCGTTACACAAAGGAATCCGTTAGCGATCGCGAAGTCCGACCCTGCCGGCGGCTTGTCGAATCGCGTCAATGTTCAGGAAGCGAAGGAATTCAAGGTCACGCTTGAGTTGAAGGAGATGCCGGAAGACGTCCAGGCTGCGCTGCGTCCGGGAATGAGCTCGACGGCGACGATCACGACGAACACGAAGAACAACGTACTCGCCGTGCCGCTGGAAGCGATCGTCGAGAAAGCGCCGGCAGCGCCTTCTCCTGGTGCTTCAGGCGCCAACGGCGTTGCTGGTGCCACTGCGTCACCCAGCGGCGAGAAGCCGAAGTCGCAAAAAGGCGTTTACATCATTGAAGGCAACAAAGTCAGGTTTATCGAAGTGACCACCGGTATTACCGGTGAAGCCGATATTGAAGTGATGAGCGGCGTGCAGCCAAAGATGGAGATTGTGCGTGGTCCGAGTCGCGTTTTGAAGACGCTCAAGGATGGAATGACTGTCAAACGTCAAACCAAGAAACCAGGCGGCAACGCCAACGAGGGCAGCTAGATGAGTACTCTTACGATTACTCCGCAAGAGACAGATATAGAAAGTTCGGTTAAACCGCGCGTGGAATTCGAGGGTCACGATCCCTCGATGCTGATCTCCATGCGAAACATCTGGAAGACGTACCAGATGGGAACCGAGTCAGTACATGCTCTGCACGGAGTTTCGTTTGATATCCCTCGTGGCGAGTACATCGCGATCATTGGACCGTCGGGTTCGGGCAAGTCGACGTTGATGAACCTGATCGGTTGCCTCGACACACCATCGCAGGGTCAATACTGGTTGAACGGCAAGAACGTCTCGGAGATGGACGACGACGAGCTTGCGCGCATTCGCAATCAGGAAGTCGGGTTCGTATTTCAAACGTTCAACCTGCTCGCCCGCGCTACTGCCCTGCACAACGTCGAGTTGCCGCTGATCTACGGCGGCGTCAGTGCGTCGCAGCGACATGAAATGGCGAAGCAGGCGCTTAATGCTGTCGACCTGGCCGACCGCATGACCCACAAGCCGAACGAACTGTCGGGTGGACAACGCCAGCGTGTCGCGATCGCGCGCGCGCTCGTAAATCACCCATCAATCCTGCTTGCAGACGAGCCAACGGGCGCGCTGGATTCGCACACCAGCATGGAGATCATGGACCTCTTCGAGCGTCTCCACTCCGAAGGCAACACCATCATCGTCGTTACGCACGAACATGACATCGCCGCCCGCGCCCACCGCGTGGTCTCAATTCGCGACGGTCTAATCGAGAAAGACGAGCGAATCAGGTAAAAAGGCACACCAGGCGAAAACAAAACTACTGCTGATGCGTAATAAAATCAGTTAGGTTTTGAGTCTTTGGTCTTAGGTCTTGGGTCTTTGGGATTTGATCAAGACCGAAGGCCAAAAACCCAAGACCAAAGACGTTGCGCTACTTATGCTTCTGCGTTTCACTGCGATTTGGGAAGCTTTTCGCGTTGCCACCGGCAGCCTGCGCACTAACAAACTGCGTACGGCGCTGACCTTGATGGGTATCGTGGTTGGGGTCACGGCAGTGATTGCCGTGGTCACGATCATCAATGGCCTCGATCAGACAGTAGCGCAAACATTCTCTTCACAGGGTTCGACTGTCTTCACCATTTCGAAGAACCCGCAGATCATCAAGTCGCGCGAAGAGTTCGTTAAGTTCAACCGCCGCAAAGACGTGACGCATGAAGATGCGGAAGCGATCACGCGTCTGTGTACGTCGTGCTGGCGCGTTGGCATGGCTGCGAATGCGCTCGAGACTGTCAAATACGCCGATCAAAAGGCGGAGAACGTGCGCATACGCGGTATCGATCCGATCACGATGTTTGATATCGACGGCGTGACGATCGATGTGGGCCGCATTTGGACCGAGAGTGAAGGCGCTTCTGGTCGCGAGATCTGCGTGATCGGTCCAGACATGTTGAAGAACCTTTTCAACGACGCGCCTGCTGACCGCGCGGTGGGCCAGGAGATCAGGATCGATGGGCGTCCGTACCTCGTGCTTGGCGTGCTTGAGCCTTTGGGATCAGTATTGGGATTCTCTCGCGACAACGTGATCTATATTCCGTATTCGACTTATCAAAAGGCATACGGCAGCAGGCGCTCGTTGATTACGTTTATTCAGGTACACACCGCGGAGGAGCTCGAAGGCGCCCAGGATCAAGTACGCACGATCATGCGCAACCGCCGCCGTGCAACTGGAGACCCGGAGGACGAGGGTTTCGCGCTGGAAACGCAGGACGTGTTTCTCAATCTCTACGGTTCGGCGACTTCGAACATCAAAATCGTCACGGTTTTAGTAGCGACGGTCTCGCTTATCGTGGGTGGAATCGTGGTGATGAATATCATGCTGGTGTCAGTCACCGAGCGCACGAAAGAGATTGGAATTCGCAAGGCGATCGGCGCGCGTCGCAAGGATATTCTGACGCAGTTTTTGATCGAGGCGGTGACAGTGACTGCGGTTGGCGGAGCGCTTGGTGTGGTAACGGGGTTTGGACTCGCTTACGTGATCTCGGCGCTAATCGGATTTCCGCTGCTGGTTAGCCTGACTTCGGCAGTATTGGGAGTAGCTATGGCTTCGTTGGCGGGCATCTTGAGCGGGCTGTGGCCCGCCTGGCGCGCGGCGAAGTTGGACCCAATCGAAGCTTTGAGAGCTGAATAGGTCCTATAGGACTTATTCGACCTATATGAGATTCGACGACTTCAAAGAATCGGCACTCATGGCGCTCGACACCTTGCGCGCTAACAAGCTGCGCTCCGCGTTGACCATCCTTGGCGTCAGCGTGGGCGTCCTCACGGTCATCTTCATGGTGTCGATCATCCAGGGACTCAACAAAGCGTTTGCCGATCAAATCGAATCGCTCGGTTCCAACTCGATCTTCGTCTCCAAGTTTGAGCCCAGCTTCGGACGCCCGCCTGGTCCCGAAGAGATCCACCGCAAAGACCTGACGATGGACGACGCCGAAGCACTGCGTACTGAAGCGACTTCAATCGCCGGCGTCTCGCCAATCCATCGCCTGTTATCGTCCACAATCAGATACCAGGATAAACAAACCGACACACCGATTCTCTTCGGCGTCACGCCTTATTACGAGTTTGTGTCGACGCAGTATGTCGCCTCCGGTCGTTTCGTTAATGACGTCGACATACAGGATCGTTCGAACGTCGTGATCATCGGCGTAGACGTGAAGCAGGCGCTCTTTCCGTATGAAGACGCGGTCGACAAGGAAGTCAGAATAAACGGCAATCCGTTTCGCGTGGTGGGCGTGATGGAGCCACTTGGCAACTTCTTTGGCCAGTCGCGCGACAACTCCATATTTATTCCGATAACAACATACGACAAGTATTATCCCGACCGGCCTTTTCCAGAAAGTGTTTTCTTCGTGATCGTGCGACCGCGCTCGCGCGCCTTTGTAAAGAACGCGATCGACGAGATCACCGACATCCTGCGACGTCGGCGCCGCGTGCCACCGGGCGCGCCCAATAACTTCGGCATCTCTTCACAGGACTCGCTGCTGGACGTTTACAACCAGCTGACCGGAGCGACCGCGCTGGTCCTAACGTCGATCTCTTTCGTGGCGCTGATGATTGGCGGGATCGGAGTGATGAATATCATGCTGGTTTCGGTGACCGAGCGCACGAAAGAGATCGGCGTGCGCAAAGCTGTCGGCGCGACGAAGCTGAATATACTGTCGCAGTTTCTGATCGAAGCAGTGGTGCTGACGGCAATCGGCGGTCTCGCAGGACTCGCTGTGGGCGAGATTGTGAGCCTGGTGGTGAACAAATACTCCCCGCTCCCTGCGTACGTTCCTTTGTGGGCCATCGGGCTTGGCGTTGGAGTTTCCGCTGCTATCGGTATAGTGTTCGGGCTCTGGCCGGCGTGGAAAGCAGCGCGCCTGAACCCCATTGACGCTCTCCGTTGGGAATAGGGCCAATGAAAGGGCACAAAACGCGCAAAAGATGTTTTGAGCCGGCTTTTGTTTTGTGCTTTTTGTGCCTTTTTGTGGCTTAATTAGGTAACTCTGTGAAGTTTGTCGAAACCTTAAAACTAGCTGTAGCCGCGATCTGGGCGCACAAGCTGCGCTCAGCCTTGACGCTGCTCGGAATGATCGTCGGCGTTACCGCTTTCGTCGTTGTAGTGTCGCTTATCGAAGGATTCAATCGTTACGTCGATGAGAAGATCGCCGGCATCGGCGCAAAGTCATTCACGATCCAACGCTTCAACCCTCTTGAAGACTTCAAAGACACTGACACCATCGCAGCCGCGCAGCGACGCAATAAAGAGCTAACGATGGGCGACTATGAGTACCTGCAAGCTCGCGCCACGCTCATCGGCAAGATCGGAGCGCGGGCTCGCGGCACTCCGTCCGAAGTCAAACGTGGAGACGAGATACTCGAAGACGTCTTCGTTTCCGGCGCCACCGCGAATTGCGTAGACATCGAGAATCGTGACGTTGCCGAGGGACGCTTCATCGCCGAACCTGAAAACGAAAGCGCCGCACGAGTCGCGTATGTCGGCGCCGACATTGCGGACAAGCTGTTTCCGGCCGGCAACGCTATTGGCAATGAAATCAGTATCCGCGGCCTGCCATATCGAGTGATTGGAGTAGAAACGGCGAGGGGTACGGTCTTCGGTATTCCGCAGGACACCTTCATCATTCTGCCGCTGAAGACTTATTCGGTGACTTACGGCGGCTTAATTCGGCAGCGCTCGCTTTACTTTATAGCGACTTCGAGAACTGACGAAGTCTTCAACGATGCGGTTGAAGAGTCGCGCTTTCTGATGCGCGTCAGACGCAAACTGGAACCAAGTGAGAAAGATAACTTTGGCATCGTAACGCCTGACGCAATTACCGGTTTGCGCGATCGACTCTTCGGGACGATCTTTATCGTAGCCATCGCGGTTCCCGGCATCGCGTTGATAGTCGGCGCGATCGTGATCATGAACATCATGCTGGTATCGGTCACTGAACGGACCAAGGAGATTGGAATCAGAAAATCTATCGGCGCGCGCCAGATAGACATTTTGAAGCAGTTTCTGGTAGAAGCGGTGGCGCTGGCTATCATCGGCGGCGCTGTCGGAATTTTTCTGGCATGGATCGTCGGCGCGGTAGTGACGGCATGGATCTTTCCGACCTACCTGTCGATCTTTGCGATTCTGGGCGCGCTCGCGGCGTCGGGCGGCGCCGGCGTGGCCTCGGGGCTTTTCCCGGCGTGGAAGGCAGCGCGGCTGGATCCAATCGAGGCTTTGAGAGCTGATTAAAATATAGGACGTATAGGACCAATAGGACGACCTATTTCAGGAGTGCAACATGGGAGTGATCCGAAGCGACATTTACGAAAATCTCAAGATGGCACTGGCGACCTTGCGCGGCAACAAGCTGCGCTCGTTCCTGACCGTCTTCGGCGTCGTGATCGGCATCATCACCGTGATGCTGATCGCTTCGATCATCAGCGGCATCGACGTCTCCGTAAAACGCGAAGTCGAATCGTTCGGCACGCGCTCGATCTACATCAGCAAATACAATCCCGGCATCCACATCGGCCGCATGTCGCGCGAAGAGCGCATGCGCAAAGAACTGACTTACGACGACGCCATCGCTCTCTCCACGCTGCCCGCAGTTGAGCTGTCAGTCCCCTTTCTCGATATCACCAACAACTGGTTCGGCGGCAAGTTGATGGTCTCAGGCGGCGGCAAAACGTCCGCACAGGTCGCGCTCCAGGGCACACTGCCGGAGTTCGAAAAAGCCGGTACGCAGGTTATTTCCGAAGGCCGGTTCTTTACGACGACTGAAAACGACACCAACCAGGAAGTCTGTGTCGTAGGCTCCAAAGTCGCCGACGACTTCTTCAAAGTCGGTTCACCCGTCGGACAAATAATCAAGATCGGACCACAGGAGTTTCGTGTTGTCGGTGTGCTCGAGCAACGTGAACAGTTTCTCATCGGTGGCGGCAGTGACGATCAGAACAACGTGATCTACGTGCCCTTCACGGTGGCCCAGAAACTAAAACCAAATGCTGACGACATCTATATTCTCGCAGTCGCGCGAGCGGGCTTGATGGAAGAAGCGAAGGACCAGGTGCGCGACATGCTGCGTATACGCCGTCAGGTGCCGTTTGCCGAGAATGACAACTTCGGACTGCAAACGTCCGAGAGTATCCTCGATAACTTCCGCTCGATCACCGGTGGCCTGGCGATCGCGATGGTGGTGATCTCTTCGGTTGGTTTGATGGTCGGTGGCATCGGCGTGATGAACATCATGCTCGTCTCAGTCACCGAACGCACGCGCGAAATCGGCGTGCGCAAAGCGATCGGCGCTAAACGGAGTGACATCCTGTGGCAATTTCTTATTGAAGCCGCGACGCTCACCGGCCTCGGAGGAATTATCGGGCTGTCGATTGGTTGGGGATTGACGCTGTTGCTGCGATTACTGCTCCCGTCATACGTGCCACTTTGGGCGCCCATCGGCGGACTGGTCGCCAGCGTGGGCATCGGCCTGATCTTCGGCCTCTGGCCCGCGTGGAAAGCAGCCCGCCTCGATCCTATCGAATCGCTCCGGTACGAATAGCGCGGCTACGAGATAAACCCTGGGAACAGCGACGTCCAAACGGTCACGAAAAGCATGAACAGAATGTAGATCGTGATTGACACGCCCCACGCTGCGCCGCTGCTTACCTTCGTCCCTGCGAAATGAAGACCCTTCGCTCGCAACCAGACTAAGTAAAACCACGTCAAGCCAATAAAACTCAGCAACACAAACAGGACAGGGTGCTCCGCGGGTGACATCAGGATGCCCAGGTTGTCCTGAAGCGTCGTTTCCTGGTGAAGAACCGGATGTAAGTCTTCGGGAGCTTTCAAATAAAGTATGACCAGACCGAGGAGCTTTTGAATCGCCATCACCGGCACCCAGACGTGAAAGACGACTGACAGTGCCTGCCAGAAATTCATTCTGCCGCCGAACACGAGAACGCCGAGCATACAAAGAGCCGCTACCAACGCTGCTACAACAAACAGTCCAACAGAAGTTTTAACGAGCCCCTCGATACGTTGGATGGGGTTCTTGTATTCAGCCAATTGATCGGCCTTCATCTTCTCCATGGCCGACGGAGGCGGCGTGAATGGTGGCGGCAGCTCTGCAATCTTTGAGGTCATGTAGTCGACGATCCGCTCGGGCGTAACCCTTTGCACAAATGCAAACGAATAGATCGTAGTGAGCACTATCGCGACGACCAACGGTCCAACCCAGCGTGGGTGTGCTCGCAGATTGCGAAACACGCGCGACGGTTCGTAGAAGATTCCGGTTATCCTGTCGAAGAATGAAAGTGGCGGCTCGTCTGATTCCGTAACCGCGGGCAACGGGATAAAGCTGAACACAAACAGAAGAATGCCGAAGATGGCCAGGATGATCCCGGTTGAAATTCCGCCGACAAGGATCTTGGGAATTCCGGCGCCCAGCACGAGCAGACCGAGCGCGAAGAAAGCGATTCCGAAAGGCCGCAATTTAACCGGACGTGTCCCGCGCGGCTTCGACTCGGGCGTTGGGGGTGCCGGCGGCGCCTGAAAACTCTCGTTTGAAGCACTCATCAGTTCATCTCCTGGTGTGCATTGGTATTTCGTACTTGGTGCTTAGTACTTCGGATATAGCGGTGATACGGCCACACAAGGCATTAGGTTTCATCGGTGGATCGGGTCAGTAGCGTAACGCGGTAGCGTCGGGTAGAGCTACATCCAAACGGTACGCTTGGCTCAGACCCGACGCTACCGCGTTACGGTACTGACCCGATCCAAGTTCGGCTCTGCTTCCTCCCAGCCGGGGACGCGAATACATGCGACGTGGTGGCCTGGCGAGACTTCGCGCAACTCCGGATCGATGTGCGCACACTCTGCAATTGCGATCGGACAACGCGTGCGGAATCGACAACCTGACGGCGGATTGATCGGCGTCGGAACGTCACCCTGCAAAATGATTCGCTTGCGCTTCTGCAGCGGATCGGGAATAGGAATCGCAGACAGCAACGCCTGCGTGTACGGATGCAGCGGTTGCGCATACAACTCCGCGGCGCTCGCAATCTCCACGATTCGTCCGAGATACATGACCGCAACGCGCGTCGAAATGTGCTCGACCACGGCGAGCCCGTGCGAGATGAACAAGTAAGTCAGCTTAAACTCTTCCTGAAGCTCCTGTAGCAGGTTCACTACCTGCGCCTGCACCGAAACATCAAGCGCCGATACCGGCTCATCGGCAACAATCAACTTCGGATTGAGCGCGAGGCTGCGCGCCACGCCGATGCGCTGCCGCTGTCCACCTGAAAACTCGTGCGCATAACGATTCATGTAATCCGGATCGAGCCCGACGCGTCGCAAAAGTCCGGCAACACGCTCGCGCCGCTCACTCTTCGTCCCCTGGCTGTGAATGACGAGTGGCTCGGCAACGATGTCGCCGACCTTCATGCGCGGGTTTAGTGAAGCGTAAGGATCCTGAAAGATGATCTGCATCTCACGCCGGATCTCGCGCAGCTCTTTCCTGTTGAGAGCGAGTATGTCGCGTCCCTGGAAATGCACGTGGCCGGCAGTTGGCTCGATCAAACGCAACAGGCAACGCCCGACTGTCGACTTGCCGCAGCCCGACTCGCCCACGAGACCTAACGTCTCACCGGCGAAGATCTCGAACGACACTCCATCAACCGCGCGCACCACGTCGTCAGAGCCTTCGACCGGAAAATGCTTCACCAGCCCTTGAACACTGACGAGTGTGTCGCGCAGGTCTTCCGGCAATGGCGGTGGCCCGGCGTGATTGTTTGTTTCAACTTGTGCGCTCATGAACCCCTTCGTGGTCCGCCGCAACTGCCGCCGCAAGATCGTAAAGCACGCAACGCACTTCGACACCCTTCTCGAGTTGATAAAGCGGAATCTCTTCGGCAGTGCAACGAGGCATGCGATGTTGACAGCGCGGCGCGAAGTGACAGCCGGGCGGCAAATCGGTCGGACGCGGCACCACACCTTCGATCGTTTCCAAACGTTCTTTCCTGGTCACATCCGCCATCGTGAGTTTCGGTACAGACCGCAACAGCCCTTCCGTGTACGGATGCTTCGGGCGTGCAAACAACTCCTCCACCGGCGACTCTTCCACGATCCTTCCCGTGTACATCACCGCGACTCGATCCGCGACTTCGGCAACCACGCCGAGATCGTGTGTGATCAAGAGCACCGCCAGCTCTCGCTGCTTTCGCAGATTGTCCAGTAGCTCGAGAATCTGCGCTTGAATCGTGACGTCGAGAGCAGTCGTCGGTTCGTCTGCAATCAACAGTTTCGGGTTACATGCGAGCGCCATCGCGATCATCACGCGCTGACGCATGCCGCCCGAGAGCTGGTGCGGGTAATCATCGACACGGCGGGCCGGATCCGGAATCGCAACTTCACGCATCGCCTCGATGGTGGCCTGACGTGCCTGCTTCTGCGACATCTTGCGATGCAGGCGCAGCGCTTCGGCGATCTGCTCGCCAACAGTAAAAACAGGATTGAGCGACGTCATCGGATCCTGAAAGATCATCGCGATGTCGTCGCCGCGCATCTCGCGCATCTGCGCGTCAGAAAGTAAAAGCAGATCCTTGCCGTCGAAGAGTATCTCGCCGTTGACGATCTTTCCGGGCGGCGCGACAAGACGCATCACCGAGAGCGCAGTTATCGACTTGCCGCAACCAGACTCACCCACCAATCCGAGCAACTCGCCACGGTCGAGATGAAAACTGATGCCATCAACCGCACGGACGAGTCCCGCGCGCGTGGAAAAGTGTGTTTGCAGATTTCGAACTTCGAGCAGGTGGGCCATCGTATCAGTAGAGATTAAAATTCATAATCCGAGTTTATTCATCCTCGCCATTTCATATTCGCCGTCTTCGGCCGGATAACGCAAAGATTTCGCTATTGCTCGCTTCCCTTTCGCCAGGGACCAGACGATGCTCTCGCCGGCAGGAAGAACTTTCGGTTTGGCTGTAAACACAGGATCTCTGAAGGCTTCTTCAGCATCGATCGGCTGCCAACCTTTCGACTTGAACATTGCGATCAAATCGCCCAGGAAGAGACCGTTCAAGAGGTTGAAGTGTACCAGCACCGTGTGCTTAACCGTGCGCCCGAGCACGCGCCGGGCGAGCGCGTCGTAATACTGAGCCCGCATCCACACGTGCTCCATGTAAAAATCACGATACGGCTTCACGTCGGCGGCGGCGTCTTTCTTCAGACGCGCTGTCAGTCGCTGATCGATGGCCCAGTCAGAATTATCGATCGTGACGTGTCCGTTGCGATAGCCGTTGCGTTCCAGGAACGTTCTCATCACATCGCGCTTGGCGGCCGTGTCGCCTTCTTTGAGCAAAGGGAACCGGAAATATTTCCGGAAGCGGGGAAAGTCTTTGAGTAACGATTCGGCGCGCAGGATGTCCTGCTGATACTCCTCGATCACCGTAGCCGAAGCATTATAGTTGCGGTGCGAGTAGGTGTGGTTGCCAATCATGTGACCGGCTTTGTCCCACGGGGCGAGCAGTTGTTTACCTTCGTCGCTGTCGATGTTGCGGCCGATGACGAACAGGGCGGCTTTTATGGAGTTTGCATGTAGGGTATCGAGGATGGCCTGGTTGCGTTCCGTGGGCGTGAGCTTAACGGCGTTGTGCCAGTGGAAGTCGTCCATGGTGATGGAGAACTGTGGCGCCGGTTTGCGCGCGATCGCCGGCACGCCACCTAAGCCGACGGTAGCCGCGCTCAGGGCTAAAGATTTCGTGAATGTTCTTCTATTCATGGTGAAAATAGGTCCTATAGGTCCTATAGGACCTATTCTAGATAGTTGAGGTCTCGCGATACTCGCCCCAGACGCGTCGCAGCGTGTTGCTGATCTCGCCTATCGTTGCGTAAGCCTCGACGCATTCGAGGATTCGCGGCAGGAGGTTTTCGTCTGTGGTCGCGGCCTGTTCGAGTTTGTCCAGCGCCGTCATAGCAAGCTTTGAGTCGCGTCGGTCGCGTAGCGCCCGAATACGTTGAACCTGCGCCTGCTCGATCGCCGGATCGATCCGCAACACACTAACTGGCGGCTCATCCTCGAGCTGGAAACGATTCATGCCGACAACCACCTGCTCCTGCGTTTCGACCGCTTTCTGGTAACGATACGCCGCTTCCTGTATCTCACGCTGCACGTACCCGGTTTCAATTGCACGCAACATCCCACCCATTGCTTCAATTTTTTTCAGGTACTCGCGCGCGTTCTCTTCGATCTCATCAGTCAGGTGCTCGATCGCATAAGAACCAGCCAAAGGATCCGCTGTCTCAGCAACTCCCGATTCGTATGCAATCACCTGCTGTGTTCGCAACGCCACGCGCGCCGCTGCTTCGGTCGGCAACGCCAGTGCCTCGTCCATCGAGTTTGTGTGTAACGATTGCGTTCCACCCAACACTGCCGCCAGCGCCTGGATCGTCGTCCGCACTACATTGACTTCCGGCTGCTGCGCGGTCAACGACGAGCCTGCGGTCTGCGTGTGAAACCTCAACATGAGCGAACGCGGATCACGTGCTTTGAAACGATCGCGCATGATGCTCGCCCACAGACGTCGCGCCGCGCGAAACTTCGCGATCTCCTCGAGGAGGTTGTTGTGTGAGTTGAAGAAGAAGGAGAGGCGGGGCGCAAAGTAGTCGATCTCGAGCCCGGCCGCGAGTGCTGCTTCAACGTAAGTGATCCCGTCAGCGAGTGTGAAAGCGACTTCCTGCACTGCGGTCGAGCCGGCTTCGCGAATGTGATAACCGCTGATCGAGATCATGTTCCAATTGGGCACTTCGCGCGCGCAGTAAGCAAAGATGTCCGTCACCAGTCGGAGCGACGGCGCCGGCGGATAAATGTAAGTGCCGCGCGCGATGTACTCCTTGAGGATATCGTTTTGCAGCGTGCCCCTGACCTTGTCGAACGGAACGCCCTGCTTGCGCGCGACCGCGAGATACAACGACAAAAGAATTGCCGCCGTCGCGTTGATAGTCATCGACGTGGAAACCTCGTCGAGCGGAATGCCCGCAAAGAGTCGCTCCATGTCGTCGAGCGAGTCGACGGCGACACCGACCTTACCGACTTCACCAACAGACAGCGAATCGTCGGAATCGAGTCCGATTTGCGTGGGCAGATCGAAGGCTACGGAAAGTCCGGTGGTGCCCTGGGCGAGTAAATATTTGTAACGAGCGTTTGATTCTTCGGCAGTGGCGTAGCCGGCGTACTGGCGCATGGTCCAAAGACGCCCGCGATACATGTTTGGGTAGATGCCGCGCGTGTAAGGAAACTCGCCCGGATCGCCAAGGTCTTTTTCGTAGTCGATCTCGCGGGTGTTGTGGGGATTGAAACTGAGCGGAAGCTCTTTAGTTTTCGTTGCCATGCTCAGCGCCTAGCATACAGGATTTGGCCTTTTTGTGCCTTTTCGTGGCAGAGTATGAGCGATGAAGACGGTTCGGGTTAACAAGCGGGGCGCGGATCGTGTCCGGCAGGGTCATCTATGGATTTATCAGAGCGATCTGGTCGATGTCGACGCCGAGGGCGGTTCGATTGTTTCGGTCAAAGATGAGCGGGGCAATTTTATCGGCCAGGCGCTGTTTAGTGATTCCTCACAAATTGCGCTGCGCTTTCTAACGCAAAGCAACGAAGAAATTGACCGCGAGTGGTGGCGACGAAGAATCACGGAGGCTGCCGGCCGGAGGCACATCCCGCCTGATACAAACGCTTATCGATTGATCTACTCCGAAGGAGACTTGCTGCCGTCGCTGATCGTCGATCGTTATGACGACGTGCTCGTCGTACAAACCTTGTCGCAAGGCACTGACGCAATCAAACCATTCCTGATCGAGATCCTAATCGAACAATTCAATCCACGCGCAGTGATCGAACGCAACGATGCGCGCGTTCGCCAGCTCGAAGGACTGCCGCTAATCAGTGGAACGGTTTACGGCGAGGCCCCGGAAGAGTTGGAAATCATGCAACACGGGCTCCGCTTCCGCGTCGAGCCTTTGGGTGGACAAAAAACCGGATCGTTTCTGGACCAGCGTGAGAACCGTTTGGCCGCGCGTGCCGCCGCGCAAACAACAGCCAAAACACGCGCGCTCGATTGTTTCACGTTCAACGGCGCGTTCGCGCTGCACCTCGCACAGGTGTGTGAAAGCGTGATCGGGATTGACATCTCTTCCGACGCCGTTGCAGCTGCTAGACGAAATGCGGAACTTAACGGTCTGGGCAACGTGGAGTTTCGCGAAGCGAACGTCTTCGATGCGTTAAGAGAGATGGAAGCGGTGGGCGAACGCTTCGACGTGATCGTGCTCGATCCGCCGGCGTTCGCGAAGAACCGCGCGAGTCTGAAGGCGGCGATCAGGGGTTACAAAGAGATCAACCTGCGTGCGTTGAAGCTGTTGAATCCGGGCGGTGTGCTGGTCACGTGTACGTGCTCGTATCACGTTTCCGAAGAACTATTTCTCGAGATCCTGGCCCAGGCGGCAATCGATGCCCGGCGGCGACTGCAACTCATGGAAAAACGCATGCAAGCCACCGATCACCCGGTCCTCTCAGGCATGCCCGAGACTTATTACTTGAAGTGCGTTATTGCGAAGGCACTGTGAAACAAACATGGGGTGGCCACGGAGGGCCACCCCTACAAACGTGACGGGGCTTATTTGTAGGGGTGGCCCTCTGTGGCCACCCCACTGCTTTACATACCCGGATCGTTTTCGACAACGATCTTCGTCTTGTAATCCTTACCGCCAACAGAGAGCGTCAGGTTGTAGGTGCCGGCTTCGAGCGGCAGGCCCTGGGTGAAAATGTTGCCGAACCCACCACCGCCCCCGCCGCCTCCGCCACCACCTCCAAATCCACCGCCCGTCGTCGGACGCTGAGGCGGATCGCTGCGAAGGTTCCACTGCACTCTATTCAGCCCAACCTCCTTCGTGCCGGTGAGATTCCGGACCACTTTCCCCGTGTAATCGGAGATCGTCAGTTTCACGTCACCCGACGGAACAGCGTCCAGGTAGTAATGAATCGCCGTGCCGGGCGCCGGGTTCGCGCCGCGGAAGAGCTTTGCGCCACCCCAGTAACGACCGAGCCGCGGATCGTTCAGCCAGATCGTACCCGGTCTCACGTCAAACAGATGCACCGCAGAATCACTTACCTTCTTCGACCACTGCTGCAACGGCGAGATGTCGTCGATGATGAAGATGCCGCGACCGTGCGTGCCGACAATCAGATCATTCTCGCGCGGATGGATCACGATGTCGTCGATGCGCATCGTCGGCATGCCTGACATCAACGGCTTCCATTCCCCGCCGCCATTCAGCGAGACGTAAATACCAAACTCAGTGCCAACAAAAAGCAGGTCTTTGTTCTTCGAGTCTTCGACGACAACATTGACTGAGCCCGACTTCGGCAGATTGTTGACAATCGAAGTCCACGTCGCACCGTAATCTTTGGTGACGAACAAATACGGCTTCAGATCGTCGAGACGATGTCCGTCGACGGCGAGATAACAAGTGCCCGGATCGAAGTGCGAAGGTTCAACACGCGAGATGTGATACGTGTCGCCGATTCCTGGAACGTTCTTCGAAACGTTGGTCCAGGTGGCGCCGCCGTCGCGACTGACCTGGACGTTGCCGTCGTCCGTACCGACCCACAGTATGCCCGGCACCTTCGGCGATTCCGCGACAGTTACAACGTAGCCATAGCCCGTGTAGCCGTCATGTTTCGACGCCATCGGCTTGTCGCCAGGCACGCCCATAATCGGCAGCTTGCGGCGATCGATCTGCTTTGAGAGATCGATGGTGGTGGTCCAGGTGTCGCCGCGGTCCATGGATCGGAAAAGCCTGTTGCCGCCGAAGTACACCACGCGCGGATTGTGTGGCGAGAGATGGATGGGCGAGCTCCAGTAGAATCGATAAGTCTCATTCGCAGGCGGTGCAGGGACAATGTTCGGCTGCAAATTCGCGCCGCCAAAACCGCCAATCCCCTGCGCGGCTGCAAAGGCAGCGAGCGCGTCTGGCGTCGGCGAAGCCGCGGGCGAAGGACTCGCGCTCGGCGTGCCACCGCCCTGTCGTCCCTGCCCCGATCCGCGTCTCTGCACGCCTCTCGGCCGGATACTGACACTGCGACCAGTGCGCAAATCCAAACGTTGTACCATGCCGCCTTGCGACTCGACGTAGATAGTGTTGTGGTCCGTCGGATCGATCTGAGTATAGAAACCATCGCCGCCGCCGACACGATACCAATCAGCGTTGGTTATTCCGTTTTGATTTCGTGTTTGGCTTGGACCACCCCACGAGCCGTTGTCCTGCAAGCCACCGTAGACGTAATACGGCTTACGCATATCGACTCCGATGGCGTAGAACTGCGCCGCGGGAATCGTGTTGACGAACTCCCACGTCGCGCCCTGATCGTAACTGACGTTCAGTCCCCCGTCGTTACCGACGAGAAGATGATCGTTATTGGCGGGATTGATC
>JAICQI010000664.1 GCA_025937955.1 Pyrinomonadaceae bacterium | reverse complement strand
GTTTTTTCTGGTCAACATCGGCATGCAGCTAAGGCTCGACGTCTTCCGCTCTTCGTCAGTCATTATTCTCTGTTTTCTCGTTACGTTGATAGCTGTAGTAACAAAACTCTTAGGCTGCGGCTTGGGAGCCTGTAACCTCGGCTTCAAACGCGCGGCGCAAGTAGGAATGGGAATGGTGCCACGAGGTGAGGTCGGAATAATCGTCGCCCAAATCGGTTTAGCGCTGGCGGTGATAGGACCAGAGCTCTATGGCGTTGTTTTGTTCATGGCTGTTGCCACGACAGTGATTGCCCCACCTTTCCTCAAACTTCTTTATGCAGGAGAACCAGCGGCGGAGAAGGAGATCGGCCCGGCAGATGCTGGCGGAATAGTGGCTTCAGAGGATCTCTGCAAGATCGGTTGAGACGCCGGCGCGCTTACTTCGCCGCCTCGTTGGCGTGTTTCCACAGTTTGTTTGGATTTTCCGCGATCCTTAGTCGCAACTCTCCCATTTAGCTAGACCAATTCGACGAAAGTAGGACAAGGTCTCGAATGACACCTCTCATCACAAATGACGCGATTGTACTCGGTATCCTAATGGCGATTCTCGGAGTTGTTTTTATTACCGCGCACAGCGAAGTTCCGCTCTGGAAAAAGTTTTACACGTATGTGCCTCCGCTGTTGTTGTGCTACTTCGTGCCTTCAGTTTTCAGCACAATTGGCCTTTACTCCGGTGACGTTTCAAAGCTTTACACAATAGCGTCGCAGTATTTGTTGCCGACCAGTCTGGTCCTTTTGACGATCAGCATTGATCTGAAAGCAATTGGGCGCCTGGGCCCCAAGGCCGTGATCATGTTTCTAGGTGGCACTGTAGGCATCATCATTGGTGGACCACTTGCGGTTTTGATTGTGTCGCTCATCAATCCTGAGTTAGTTGGGGGACAGGGACCAGAGGCCATTTGGCGTGGCCTGGCGACGATTGCAGGTAGTTGGATCGGCGGCAGTGCCAATCAGACCGCAATGAAAGAAGTATACGAGGTAGGCGATCGCCTGTTTTCAGTGATGATTGCCATAGATGTGCTCGTAGCGAACATTTGGATGGCCTGTCTGCTATTTGCCGCAGGGCGAGCAAAACAGATTGACACCAGAGTAGGCGCCGACACGTCAGCAATTGATGAAGTTAAAACCAAGGTCGAGGAGTTCCGATCCCGCGTCGCAAGAATACCGGCACTTAAAGACACGATTTCTGTGCTGGCTGTAGGCTTTGTTGTTACCGCAATCGCACATCTTGGCGCGGACCTCATCGCACCGCAGATCGAGCGTCATGCACCTGGTCTGGCGCAATTCAGCTTGACCAGTAAGTTCTTCTGGATTGTGGTGATCGCAACCACGGGTGGACTCTTGCTTTCGATATCTTCGCGAGTTCGTGGCCTCGAAGGGGTAGGCGCTTCCACGTTGGGATCGGTTTTACTTTATGTTTTGATTGCTACCATCGGCATGAAGATGAATATTCTGGCGGTGTTCGATCAACCCGCTCTCTTTCTAGTGGGCGCGATTTGGATGGCCTTTCATGCAACAACGATGTTGCTGCTCGCGTGGTTGATAAAAGCACCACTTTTCTTTCTTGCCGTTGGCAGCCAGGCAAACGTCGGTGGGGCGGCTTCCGCACCCGTAGTTGCTTCCGCATTCCATCCGGCGCTAGCTCCGGTAGGTGTGCTACTGGCCGTGCTTGGTTATGCACTCGGAACTTACGGTGGTTGGTTAAGCGGACAGCTGATGCGCCTCGTAGCGCCAGAGTGACGACGCCTCACGAAGGCTGCTGGGCTAACAGCTTTCGGACCCTGGCGACCACTTTACCGGGTGTGGGATACCACAATCGATTCGTGTCAATGACCTTTTGGCCATCGATCGAAACGCTAAACTCACCCAAACCGCCTTTGGCTGTTTCCACCTCAAGATGATTCTCTTTCGACAGTTGAGCCGCCACACGGGCAGCCATCGCCTTTTTAATCGGTCACACTGAGCAATAAAGAATTTCTATTTTTCTCATACAACAGTCTCACTCTTGCCGAGGTTGAAATGCAAGTGATCAACCGCACAAGTAGGGCTGAAGTGTTCACCCGGTGATCTACAACACTGTCGGGGACTCCGGTATGATCGCTTCAGCTTCATCGAGCGACACAGTTTGCTGCCAGGAATTGGTCAATTCCCGTCGAGGATCTGAAGCTCTAATTTGAACCCATCGGGGGAGGGCTGGAATCCCGTGTAATACGAGCGGCCTTCCGTTTACCGCGCGCAATAGACCTACGACACAGCAGCTTGTAGTTAAGGAACTCCGCGGTTTGCAAAGACGCGAAATGGAGATCTACCGCGAACTGTGGACCCGATCAAACTCCCCGCCACTGTGCGGTTGCTGGGAATTGAAGCGACTAAGTACGCTGACTATGTTATCTCGAGGAGGCAACTCCGCAATCCACGTGGCCCTGGAAGCGAATCGTTACTTCCGCAGCAATGTGTCGCACTCTCGCAGGAGCTGTCTAGGGCTCTCTTGGGTCTTTTGTATTCAGTCGTTTTGTCTGATTATCCTAAAGGCTTCAGCAAAGAGACGGGTCCTATCGGTATGTTCTGCCAGAATCACACTTAATATCGGAACGCGCTGCTTGGAATAACCCACCGCTAGTTGGTCGACCATAGATCGTAGTGCTTCATTTACTGGCTGATATCTGTATTTGTGTTTGTCGGGGTTTGATTCAACAACAACTCCGATCGTCTCGAGTGCAGCCAATTGGCCGTTAACGTCCTCTATTTCGAAACCCAATTCATTTGCAACTTCGGCCACGGTAAATGATCTGGTTTGCTGATGATGCAACAGAAGAAGAACCTCCAACCTAAGAACGGTTTGGATTTTCTCTTTGATAAATTTCTTGAGACCTTGAGAAATATGTTGTTTGGTCATCGCCTCGCGCAGTTCTATTGTTCGTGAGGCTCCTATCACGAACACGGAACGCTGCCAAAGAATACCTTTATTGTGGACCTTCTGTTGTGAGTGAAATCACCTAGTGGCGGTAGGTGCAAATGCCGTTGAATGCTGTGCGCCTAGGCCGCTACGCTTGGAGGGCTGACCCGATTTTTCGAACGGCTCCCACAGGAGATCGCCAGTGCAAACACTGAACGTTATAGATACCGCAATAAGGACCGGGATTTTTCAAACCTTTACGCGCTTACTGGAGGGTTCTACTTTGGAGCAGCGGCTCAGGAGTCAGGAATCGTTCACACTCTTCGCTCCGGTCGACATCTCATTCGCTTACCTTTCAGCGCAGACGATTGACGGTTTGCTGAGAGCTGAAAATCAAGGAATTCTGTCGGACGTGCTGGGATATCACGTGGTCCCCGGGAAGGTCATGGGCTGTGACTTAAGAGAGCTTCGCAAAACGCCGACGGTGTATGGTTTGGAACTTACTATTGACAACACCATCGAACTGAAAGTTGACGGAGCGAAAGTACTTCATATGGACATTCTCGCGTGCAATGGTGTGATTCATGGGATCGATCGTTTACTGATGCCGGTCAAAGCTGCCGCAGTTTCGCGGTGAATCCCAATTGACTCTGTTCTCTGTGTTTCTGTGGTGGTTGTTTGCTAGGGTGCCTTACCGCAGAGTAAGACACAGAGGACAGGGAGTTCAGGGATTCTTCGCAATGTGTTCCGGCACCTGATCTCCCCGCGGCATTTTCTCAAAGTACACATCGTAGAGTGCCCGAGCTGCCGGCGCTGCATGCCGGGAACCAAAGCCGGAATTCTCGATTAGCGCCAGCACAGCGATCTCTGGGTTAAAGGC
>JAICQI010000463.1 GCA_025937955.1 Pyrinomonadaceae bacterium | reverse complement strand
GTTTGAGGCGTTTCTGCTCGAGGTGCTGTCTGATTTTCAGGTGACAATTCCGGAGATCGGTCCCATCAAGGCGACCCACCGGCCGCACGTGGTTCTGACGTCCAACCGTTCACGCGACTTGTCGGACGCGCTGAGACGGCGCTGTCTCTATCACTGGATCGATTATCCTTCGCTCGAAAAGGAACTGGAGATTGTGCGGGCGAAGGTCCCGGCGATTAAGGCCAGTCTTGCAAAGCAGGTCACACAAGTCATGCAGGCTACGCGAACAATGAGCCTGTCGAAGATTCCCGGCGTTGCGGAGACATTGGATTGGGCCAACGCACTCGTGACGTTGCAAGCACCTGAGTTGAACGAACAGGTTGTCACCGAAACTCTTGGGTGTTTCCTGAAAGACGAAAGCGACGTTGCAGCGTTCAAGGCAGAGTTGCCACGGATTACCACGGATGTCTGATTTGGAAACCGAACGTACAGTCGATTTTTGCCGTGAGCTGAGAGCGCACGGGCTCTCCGTGACGCCCGCTGAAGTTGTTACAGCCGCGACAGCACTACAACTGATCGACACAGTCGATCGTGACGAAGTCTTTCTCAGTTTGCGCAGTGTGCTCACGACCAGCGTCGACGACTTTCCGATCTTCGAGGAAGTATTCAAAAGGTTTTGGAATAAGTCGCACTCACCCAACCGCACTGCGACCGTGCGCACTCAAGGCAAGTCGCCGCGGCAATCGCCAAAGGGTCTCGCGTTCTTCCTCGAACACTGGGGCAGCTCGTTCAGCGGCGGCGCTCAACCAGTCAAAGTTCCAGGCGCGAGTGAAACTGAATCGTCGGCAACAAAAGATTTCAGTGAGTTTAGTAACGAGGAACTGGAAGAGATTTCGCGCCTCGCCCGCCGCATCGTCCGACGCCTCGCCAATAAACCGAGTCGTCGCTGGCGACCGGTCAAGCGCGGACATCGCGTGAGTCTGCGACGCTCTTTGCGTCTCTCGCTAAAAACCGGCGGCGAGCTGATCGATCTGGCGTACAAGGAACGACGACCGAAGCGAACCAAGCTGATCGTAATCTGCGACGTCTCGGGATCGATGGACATCTACAGCCGGTTGCTGCTGCAATTTGTGTATGGACTCCAAAACAGTTTTGCGAAAGTAGAATCGTTTGTCTTCGCCACTTCGCTGGCGCGCATCACCGGCGACTTGAAAAACAATACCTACCAGCGCGCGCTCGATCGTCTCTCCACCAATATTCGCGGCTGGTCCGGCGGCACGCGCATCGGCGCAAGCCTCGCGATGTTCAACGATCAGTGGCTGCGCCGCATCGATAAACGCACCATCGTGATCATCTTGAGCGACGGCTGGGACACAGGTGAACCAGAAAGGCTTGCGGCGCAACTCTCGCTGTTGAAACGACGTGCAGGGCGATTGATATGGCTAAATCCTTTGCTCGGTAGCGCAGATTACGCGCCGGTAACACGAGGCATGCAGGCAGCATTGCCTTTCATCAACGTATTCGCACCCGCGCACGATCTTGATAGCCTGCGCGCGCTCGAACCACACCTGGTTTTATGAAAGCCACAAAAAAGCACAAAAGGCACAAATGTTTTTCTTAAAGTCTTTTGTGCTTTTTGTGCCTTTTTGTGGCTAATATTTTTTGATTAATGGAAGAACTTTTTGACGACATCGAGAAACTGGCCCACGCAGAGAAGCGCGTCGCCATGGCCACACTAGTCGCCACCCGTGGTACCAGTCCGAAACGCGAAGGAGCGAAGATGTGGGTCGGTGAGGAAGGCCGCATCCTGGGCTCGGTGACGATTGGTGGCTGTGTTGACGCGCGCGTGATTGCCGAATCGGAGCAGGCGCTGTCGTCATTCAAATCCCGACTGGTCGAGATGAAGCTCGCCAACGAAGACGCCTGGGAAATCGGTTTCTCCTGCGCCGGCGATCTCGACGTCCTGATTGAGCCGGTGGATGTGAGCAATCTGCTCGAGCTATATCGAGCTGTGCGTAGCGCCGTCGATCGCGGCAAACGCGCAGTCCTCGCCACCTCGCTGCGAGAAAGTTCACGCAAGCTATTAATCATTGAAGACGCTGAGATGTCAGGATCCTTAGGCACACCGGAGCTCGACGCGCATTCGCAAACCGTTGCGCTTGAGCTGATGAGAAAGCGCATATCGAAAACGGTTTCCGTCGGCCCAGACTCACACCCCGTCTTCTTTGAAGTGCATGGACCACCGCCTACTTTGATCGTCTTTGGCGCCGGTCATGTCGCCATGCCGCTCGTCAGCCTGGCCCACGACCTGGGACTGAAAACAATCGTTGTCGATGGCCGCCCGCGCTTCGCCACGCAGGAACGTTTCCCGGATGTCGACCAGTTGCTAATCGGAATCCCCTCCGAGATCGCGGAAACTCTCGCTTACACGTCTTCAACGTTCGTCGTGTTAACCGCGCACGATTACAAATACGATCTGCCCGTGTTGAAAGTGGTGCTGCCTACACGTCCCGCATACGTCGGATTGTTGGGCAGCAAACGACGCGGCCACGCAATCAAGGAATTCCTGCGTGACGGCGGTATGGATCCGGCGTTACTGGATCAGCTTCACGTGCCCACCGGCCTGGACATCGGCGCAGACACCGCAGCGGAGATCGCGCTCAGCATCCTCGCCGAAGCCGTCGCGATCAAGTCAGGCCGGCCGGCAGCGTTTCTAAGAGACACGAAGTAATGCCCGCGCTGTACAGCGACATTCTTCTGGACCACTTCCGGCATCCGCGCAACTACGGCAGTCTGGCCGCGCCAGACATAAGCAACGAACAGTTCAATCCACTTTGCGGCGATCGCATCAGGATCGAGTTGAAGCTCGATCGCTCAATCGTGAACCAGGCACGCTTCAAGGGTGATGCCTGCGCTATCAGCACGGCCGCCGCCTCGCTCCTCACCGAACTGATCCTCGGCGCAGATATCGCGGAGCTCGCCGGCATTTCCGATGCTCGCCTGATCTCAGCGCTTGAAAGTGATATCCAACCAGCGCGACTACAGTGCGCACTCTTGCCCTTGCAAGCCCTGCGCGAGGGTTTGAAGAGTTATAAAGCCGCAGATTTACGCGGATGAAACCGGATCGATCCGCGTTCATCCGCGTGAATCTGCGGCTAAAACAAGGTTCACCTGCTGTTGTATAAGTCCATCACCCACTTCGGCGGATCTGGATCGTCATCGAAATCAAGATCCATGCCTTTGCTCTTGGTCCAACGCCATAGCCACGTTGGACCAAACCTGGTAACCATCGTATCTTTCGTCTGGTAAACAGGATCGGCCATCACTTTATCGAGTGACACGAATTTGTAGCCTCGCGCTGCAAGCCTCTGCAACATCTCGTCGAGAGCATCGGCGGTGATGTCGTTGGCGTGAATGACCAGTAGCTGCGGAATCTCGCGTCCGAAAACCTGCGGCGAGATCTTCTCGGCAAACTCCGTCGCGGCAATCGTGAAGTTTAGATACTCTTCACGCAAACGCTTCGCGAGCGCCTCGTCACCCTTTTCCAACGCCTGCGCGTAAGGCACGTTGAAAATGAAATCAGAATTCTCGATCGTGTGCGGCGTGATTTTGTATCCACGCGCCCGAAGAAATTGCTCGATCGCTTCTTTCTTCTCGCGCGTATCGCCGGTGTGCGTCATCGGGTGTCGAAAATAAAGTTGATACGGCTGGCGCGACTTCATCAACTGCCGCGTCACCACCTCGCCTTTCGTGATCTCTTCCTGAAACTGTTCCACTGTCAGTCGATTAAAATCCGGATGCGAATACGTGTGGTTCCCGAGGATCATGCCGCTCTTTACCCACTGCCGCAGCAGATCGATCCGCGCCTCACGATCGGTCGCAGATTCCAACATATGCTCGTTTACAAAGCCAACGGCAATCACTTTGTGCTTCTTCAGCGCGTTTAGAATCTTCGCAGTTGCCGCCTGCCCCCGCGCAACATACGAACCTTCGCGAAACTTCACGTAAGGCAGGTCGTCAATTGTTACCGCCATCGTGCGCGTCGCCTTCTGTGCGTGCACCGACGTAACCAGGCCAAACAAAAAGATAATCAGAAGTATGCGTTTCATCTTATTTGCTTCTCCTCAGGAATTACGCAAAGACTTTAACCACCAAGACACGAAGACACAATTTTTATTTTGGTTCATCGCTACCGGAATCATGTCTGGCGAGCAAAGAAGATAAAGTAAGCCACAGATTAAACGGATAAATCCGGATTTAATCCGCGTTAATCTGTGGCTAGTTTTTGCTGCCTCTTACTCTTCCGGCAGCGACTTCAGATACTCAACCAGGTCTGTTTTCTCTTGCGCTGTTAGACCAAGGCTGAAGCGAGTGTTGTAGTGATTCACGACGTCAAGCAACGTTGCGAATCGTCCATCATGATAGTACCGGCCCTTGTTCGCGGGACTCATGAACACGCCATTCTCGCGTATGAAGATTCCCGCCAGGTTCATCGTCTTGTAAACGCCATCCGGTGATCGATCCGCCTGGAAACTGTCGATGCCGATCTCCGCGGGTGTGTGCAGGTTCCAACCCGGCTCAGTCCACAGCGGCTCGACGTGACAGTCATTACATTTAGCTTTGCCATCAAAGAGAACGTCTCCACGCGCTGCCGCGGCGGCATCAAAGTCGACTCCCGGTTCCGGCGCCGGCGCTGGAATCGCAAGCTGATAGAAGTGAAGTTCCGGCAACTTCTTCGTTATGCGATCTTGCTCCGGTGGAATGTGAGGCAGGTCACCAAAACCATTGGCGGCTGCGATCGGAAACTTAGCGGCATTGTTTAGTCGCGGATCGAAGAACCTGCCGACACCATGCATCTCGAGGGCGGCGACAAACGCGTTCCAGTAACTAACGCTGCCCCACGATCCCGTCCACGTATGCTCGTTGTAACCAGCGAGACCGAAGGCGTTCGGAATCAGAGTCGCTCCGGGAACGGTTGTTCCTGTAACCACGCCGTCAGTGACTTGCTGTGGATTGAAGGCTTTGCCGTCGAGTGACAACTCAGCGTCAAACTTGCCCGGTCCCCAGCTATTCAGCACGGCCCTAACGGTGTCCTGGCTGACGCCAAGTAGATTTGAGAATGGACTGAGATTGGGAGCCGCGGCGACGATCTTTCCGACGTCGAGGTCACGGTTGGCCCAACCGTCGAGTCGATGACCAACACCAAAAGTCAACGAGTTGTCGACCGTCGAATGGCAAAATGCGCACGTAATGCCAAT
>JAICQI010000414.1 GCA_025937955.1 Pyrinomonadaceae bacterium | reverse complement strand
GAAAAGCCAGTCGCATCTGCGAAGCAACCAGTGCAACCGTGGATTCGGCGTTGACTCTTCCGTCCCACTTTTCGAACGCGTCGAGTGTTGCGCGCAGCTTCTCATCAGCAGGAGTCAACTTCGGACGAAGCAGCTTGACTGCTTCGCGCGTGAACGTCACTCCCGCGATTGAGTAAACATCGCCATGAATGCGCCGGAAATCTTCCCTTGACAGTTTCGGTTTCTCGTTTAGCAAATCCACGAGCCGCCGCGCGCGATATGGCTGTGCCCACGAGTGCGTCAGAAAGTATGGATAGTCAGTGCCGACGATTCGCTGGTTGGCGGTGACGATGATTCCTGACGGCGGATCGTAGAGAGTCGGTAACTTCGATACAGGTATGTAACTGGTCCACTCACCTGCATCAGTAGACCCATCATAAGGAACACTGCCGTCGCCGGACTTCCGAATCGGAACCACGCCCGCGGCGTGATAGCCGATATGGCCATCGACATCAGCGTAGACGATGTTTTGCGTCGGCGCGGTAAACGATTCAAGCGCTTCGTTGAACTCTTTCCAGTTACGCGCACGGCTCAACGCCTGCGATGATTCTGAGTTGTTCTTTGCCGGATCGAGCGCGGTCCAGCGGAGTGCGTAGCGCTTGCCGTCGCCTTCAAAGATGATTGGACCATGGCGAGTGACAGTCACCTCATGCGTGACGATGTTGTGTTCAGAACTTCCGACGGCTTTCCTCACTTTGATCTCTTCGCGTCGCACCACTACGTCCTGCCAGCCTGAAGGCGTCTGGTACTGCTTCGGATTGTCCGGGTTGAACTTCTCGACATAGAGATCCTGAACGTCTGGTCCGACATTCGTGAAACCCCAGGCGATGTGATCGTTGTGCCCGATGATGACGCCGGGAATTCCAGCGGTGCCGACGCCGGCGACGCGCACGCCGGGCGCGCTCAAGTGGACCATGTGCCAGATCGAGGGCGCTGTGGGACGTAGGTGTGGATCGTCCGCGAGCAGTGGTTTGCCGGTGACGGTGCGCTTGCCGCTCACTACCCAGTTGTTGCTTGCGGCGAGCGCGTCAGTGTGAAAGCCGATCCGATCCAGTGCAGCGGCGGCGATTGACTGGTTGTGCGCGAGATTTGCGAGTGTTGCGGGTGAGAGCGGCTCCGGTTTTACCTGCGCTGTTTTGGTTTTCGACTGCGTGTCTTTACCAACCACCAGCACGTCAATTGGCGAGATCTCGGGCAAGAGCTCGGCTCGTTTCTCCGCTGGTAAAACTGAAAGCGCCTGGCGCATCAGATCGAGGCGCCACGTATCTGAGAGTGCTTCGAAAAATATCTTGACGACGACGAGCGAGTCGGCTGGCGTCCAGGGGCGGAAGCTGTATTGCAGGATCTGAAACTCCGGCGGCATCGCTTTGGGATCGAGTGACGCAGCGTAAGCATTCACACCGCGCGCGTACGCTTCCAAGACCGCGCGTGCTCGTGGAGAAGCGTTGGCAAACTCTGTCTCCGCGACTTGCGCAAAGCCATACGTGCGGTGGAGCTTGTCCTGGTCCAACGCGACGTTGTTTGGCCCGGCTCCCATGACTTCGGCCAGCTCGCCGCGAGCGGTGCGGCGGAACAGATCCATTTGCCACAGGCGATCCGCTGCGACGGCGTAACCGTGTCCGAAGTACAGATCTTCTTCGTTCTGTGCTTCAACGTAAGGGATGCCGCGCTCGTCCCGCCGGATAGTGACGCGGTCCTTGATGCCTTTGATTTGAATCGATTGCGGAGCTTCGTTTTGAGGGTGACCCGCTCTAATTGGAGTTAAAAGACAAACAAACGCCAGCAAGAATACGGTGAAGCGTCGCATAGTTTTGTTCCCTTTCCGCGGAAGATAGAGCCGGATACTAGCAGTCAACTTAGCTGAAGGAAAAGGGCGCCAAATAAATCTTGTGAATCTTATAAATCTTGTCCTAGAATCCGGAGCGCCAATGAATCGCTTCGCGTTCATTCTTGTCTTGCTTGCATGCTTCGCCGTCGTGAGTTACGGACAGCAGCGGCCGTTGCTTACCGAAGACGTCGACATCATCCCGCCAGGCTCCATCCGGATCGAGGCGGGCATCGACTTCATGCAGGGCGCGAAGTATACCGTCTCGGGAATCAGGGGCGATCTGACGCGCGTCGGCGTTATTGGCGTCAACTTCGGCATGAGCCCGAACGTCGAGTTCCAGATCGAAGGCGTGGCGCAAAACTACGTCAGCATCAACTCCCGCGGACCGTCAGCAATCCCGCTCAATCTTTTACCCGGCGCAAACTCGACCAACGACACAGGTGATTTCACGCTCGCAGCCAAGTTCAAGCTGCGCAACGAAACACGTCGCGGTCCATCGCTGGGATTTCGTTTTGGCGTGCAACTGCCCAATTCGAGCCAGGGCACGGGTATCGGGCTCAATCAAACCAACGCGTTCGGATCAATTTTGATTGGCAAGAAGTTTGGCCAGGATGGGCGCTTCAATACTTTCGGCAATCTCGGGGTCGCGATTCTCACTGCACCCACCGAGTTGTTTTCACAGAACGACGTCATAACTTACGGGCTCGCCGGGATCTTTCGCATCAACAAGCAGTTCAGTATCGCTGGAGAGGTGAACGGGCGCGCGAACACGCGTCCGGGCGACGGGCCACTCGGTACCGAGTCGCAGGCGGAAGCACGGCTTGGCATGCAAATCAGGGCCTCGGGACTACGCTTCGACTTCGCGGGAATCAAAGGTCTCACCAGCTTTAGTCCCAACTCCGGATTCACGGTCGGAGTTACTTACGATACGCCTTCTGTTTTCACGACAGTCAAATAAAGCCGCAAAAAGGCACAAAAGGCACAAAAATGAATTAACCCGAGGCAAGCTCATGAGGGTTTCTCTTTGTGCCTTTTGTGCCTTTTTGTGGCTCATTATGATTTCTGGTCGCTTCTGTGTTTTATTAGCGCGGCATGTTGCCTGACTGGTTATTAGCGATTGCAAAGTGGTTGGAAGATAACGTCATCAGTATGCCGTTGTACCTGGCGGCGCCGGCGATGGTTATCATCGGCGCTCTCGATTCCTCGCTGTTGTCGTTGCCGGAAATTAACGATTACCTCGTCGTTGGACGTTGTTACAAGTATCCGAGCGCTGCGTTTTATTTCCCGCTCTTTGCCGCGGCGGGTAGCGTTATTGGCTGCAATATTCTCTACACAATCGTGCGCCGTGGTGGTCAGGCAGTCTTGCGCAAGCGATTCCCGCTGCAAAGCATTAAGCGCGTCGAACGTGCCTACGAGCGATTCGGGTTTCTCGCTATCGGTATCCCGGCGATACTCCCGCCGCCGTTGCCTTTCAAGATTTTCGTTGCCACTGCCGGAGCGCTGGAATATCCGCGCTGGAAGTTTTTGTTGACGGTGATGATTGCGCGGTCTTTCCGGTATTACGTCGAAGGAATTCTGGCGGTCTTTTACGGGCGCAGAGTGCTGCTGTTTATGAAAGATAATGGACTGGTGATCCTCAGCATCGTTGGCGCACTCGTACTAATTGGCCTAATCATTTACTTAGTGAGAAGGCGAAGGAGTGTGAGCGAGATAGTTGACGAGGAAACTCCGGTCGTTGAAAGGACTACGACTGATTGAAATCTCTGCTTCATCCCGTAACCAAGTGGCTGACACGCCTCTCTGAATACCTGATCACGTTCGGCGCATTTGGTCTGTTCGCGGTCGCGGTGCTCGATTCCACATTTGTGCCGTTGCCGAGCAGTGTCGACGCGTTGATGATTCTGTTATCGACGACGAATCCGAGCTGGATGGTGTTCTATGCGTTCATGGCAACGAGTGGCTCGGCGCTTGGTTGCTTGCTTCTCTACCTCCTGTCGAAACGTGCGGGCGCGCGCGCGTTGCGGAAGTTTTCCGAAGCGAAACAAAGACGAGTTAAAAACTGGATCGAGCGTTACGATGCTGTCTCGGTGTTAGTTGCGACTCTGCTGCCGCCGCCGTTTCCGTTCAAGTTGTTTGTGGTGACTGCGGGCGTGTTTCGGTTCAGTTTAGTGCGGTTCATGCTGGCGATCGTGGTCGGGCGTGCTTTTAGGTTTCTGCTAATCGGTTACTTTGCGATGCGTTATGGCGCCGAAGCTAAAGCGATCCTGGTGAAGTATTATCCGTGGATTGGATTGGGACTCGTAGTCGCGATTCTGTTGTTTGTGTTGATTAAGCGTTGGGTTAAAAGAGGAACGGAAGCAGTGGAGCAGACGTTGGAGCCGGGAAGTTAAGTTAGTGCTGCTTGTTCGGCTGGTTCAGGGAACTGAAAGTTTCGCGCTGCAGCCAGGTCTTTGATACCGTGAGTTTCTTCGAGCTCGGTGAGCAATACGATAAAGATTTCGGCGGTAGCGAGTGCATCGCTGCCTGCGCGGTGACGGCTGGCGATCGGGATCGAAAAGTGCTGGGCAATCGTCTCGAGCCGGTGATTTGAAAGTTGCGGAAACGCGCGCCGCGAAAGTCTGACCGTGCAAAGGTGCGGATTGACCATGCGATGGTTGGCGTAGACCCGCGAGATTTCGTGATTCAGAAAGCTCGTGTCAAACGGAGCATTGTGCGCCACCAGCACCGAGTCGCTTACGAAGTCGAGCCATCGCGGCGCCACTTCAGCAAACACCGGCGCGTTCTTCACCATGTCGTTCGAGATGCCGGTGAGCGACGCAACGAAGCGCGGGATCGGAATCTCCGGGTTGACGAGCGATAAGAACTTGTCGACGATGCGACCGCCGCGAATCCGAAAAGCGCCGAGTTCGATCAAACGGTTAGGCGGCGTCTTGGCGCCCGTTGCTTCTACGTCGACCACTACGAAGTCGAGATCCTTGAGTAGTCGTGAGTGACTGTCGTCCTGTAGTAGTTCGACGGTGTTGTTCTCGATAAGCTTGAAGCGCCGATCATTGCCGATGAGATCGAAGATGAGTTTTCCGGCTAGCTCGTCGTCGATGTGAGAGATCTTGAAGACAGCATCGACGATCTCCGACGCAGCGGCGCGTCCACCGGAGCAAGTTAAAAGCTCAATTGTGTCTTGTACGAGGTTAGAATCAGAAACTAAATTGGGATAAGGCGACATTCACGCCGAATTGTAGCATGAACGCTGAACAAGTGATCGATCAATTCAGGACTACCGGCGCACTGCTGGAAGGTCATTTTCAACTGTCGAGTGGTTTGCACAGCACTGTGTATTTGCAGTGTGCCCTCGTGCTTCAGTTTCCGGATAAGGCGGAAAGCTTTGGACGTGCGATCGCAGAAGCGTATAGCGGACAAGGCATTCAGCTCGTAGCTTCGCCTGCGATCGGTGGGATCGTGATCGGACACGAAGTGGCGCGCGCGTTGGGCGCAAGGTTTGTTTGGACTGAGCGCGAAGCGGGTGCGATGACACTGCGTCGCGGTTTCACGGTGTCACCGGGTGAAAAGACTTTGGTTGTCGAAGACGTGATCACGACCGGGGGCTCAACACGCGAAACGATCGAGGCGCTCCGAAGAGCCGGGGCAGACGTTGTTGGCGCGGCGTCGATAATCGATCGCTCGGCTGGCAGTGCGGATGTGGGCGTGCCGCTCACGGCACTCGCATCGCTCAAAGTGTTATCAGTCGATGGTTCGGAGTGTGACGCGTGCAAACTCGGCGAACCGGTTGTGAAGCCCGGCAGCCGTCAACAGAAAGCTTAGAATGGGCGCCTCTTTGGAGTGCGGGGGGGGGGGGGGGGGG
>JAICQI010000951.1 GCA_025937955.1 Pyrinomonadaceae bacterium | reverse complement strand
GCAATGAACAAGGAGAGAGAAAATTCATGCTTTGTCTGAATCGGCGGGTTCAGAGAATCACCCAAAGTGGATCGCCTGCCTTATTCCTCATTTTGGCAATCGTTCATGGGGCGGCTTTATCAGGTTGTGGGCATAGTGCGAGTAAAGTCCCTGTAGTCAGCCGAAACCAAGCTACTGCTCAATCACCGACCGTTCTATCGCAACCTAGCACCCGAGAAGAGCAGACGCCCTCTGGACTCCTAAAGCTACAGGATCTTTCAGTCCTCGAAGAGGGTGGCCAAACAACAATATCAATTAAGTTTTCACAGCCGGTATCTGAATTTCGGCATTTTCCTCTGTCACAGCCGTCACGAATTGTTCTCGATTTATTGAGCGATATTAAACGGGTCCCCATAAGTGAGAGCTTTCGTATCGACACGCATTGGGTTGGAACGTTACGCTTGACTGCCAATGACGCCAATATCCGGTTGGCCGCCGACATTGCGGCCGCTACCGTGCCCGCATATGTGGTCACCCCTCAAGATGGCGGTCTGAAAATAGTGATCGGTCTTTTTAACCCCGATGCGACAGCAAAAAAGCAAGCGGTTCTCTTCAAAGATGGAGTACGTTCAGACATCCGGTCAGCCGGAACGACGTCGTCGTTAAAGAGTTCGAGCGAGGACGTTAAATCTTCTGTGGCGGGTCAGGCTAAGGCTGAGGATAAGAAATATACGGGCCAGAAGATATCGCTGGAATTTAAGGATGCCGACATAAAGAATGTGTTCCGGCTCCTCGCGGAAGTTAGCGGCAATAACATCATGGTCACTGACGACGTCAACCGTAAAGTTACCGTTCGTCTAATCGAACTGCCGTGGGACCAAGCGATGGACCTAATTGTTGAAACCAATGGCTTGGCTAAAGAAGAGATCGGCAACGTGATCCGAATATCCACAGCTGGCCGATTCAAGTCTGACAGAGACGCTTTGGTAGCCGCCAGGAGAGCGAGAGATGACCTGGAGCCACTGCAGACAGTCTACTACAGTATCAACTATGCTAAGGTGAAAGAGCTTGAGTCCAAGGTGAAGCCGCTCATGAGCAAGCGGCCCGACGCCGCGTTGGTCATTGATGAGCGAAGCAACACTATCATGTTGCGGGACCTGCAAAAGAGCATAGAAGATGTAAGTACTCTCGTCGCAAAACTCGATTTGCGAACGGCTCAAGTTCTAATCGAATCAAATCTAGTGGAGACGACGCCGACGTTTTCCAGAGCCTTAGGAACTGAAATCGATGCGATATTTAATGGGCGCGTTGTCGCTAGTTCAAGATTCTTGGCCGGTAGTCCCTTTGCAGGAAGCGCCAACACGGTTGCCCCGCCCTTTCCGGTACCGAGCACGGGTTTCCGGTTTGGTTACACGCCGGCTAACTTGAATGGTTTTATCACGGCCGCTGAGAACGAAGGAAACGCTAAAATCATTTCGCGGCCGTCGATAGTCACGCTGAATAACGTGCCATCAACCATCAAAAGCGAAAGAATTTTACGGATTGCGCTGCCTAGCTCGACAAACATAGCTAGTGGCAGCGGGGCCGCTGCCGGTACGGCAGTGGCAACGGAAAAAATTCCTGTGGGTATCAATCTCACTGTTACCCCTCAGGTTTCGAGCGACGGATTCGTTTTGATGAATATAAAAGTGAAGTCGAGTTCGGTCGCCAATTCGTCAACAGTCTCCGGTGGAACTGCAGGTGTGATTCCCTTTGACGAGCTTAATCGCGAGGCAGAAGCAAACGTGCTTGTCCGAGATGGTGAGACGATCGTAATCGGCGGAATACTCAAGGACATTGATTCGGAT
>JAICQI010000287.1 GCA_025937955.1 Pyrinomonadaceae bacterium | reverse complement strand
TTGCGAGGCTTGTCCACTGTGGGCTTTCACGGTCAGACGCTGCACGCGTCGGTGCTTACGCACCAATGCTCGCGACTCGGAGTGAATGGCAGATTTACGGCGTTTCTTGCAACTGCCGGAAGAAACTGAGCACTTCTGTAGTCGTGGTCCATGGTTAGCAAACAAAGTGCATCGCTTTAGCGGTGCACTTTGTTTGCTGAAATCTACTTCTTTCTGAAACGACGGCGGAATCCCGCCGCAGCTCCCATAAGACCCGTTCCCATTAGCAGCATGCTGGCTGGCTCCGGCGTCTGCAGGGTTTCGGGAGGCGTTGCCTTGGTACCAAACTGGATCACAACATCGCTGAATGTTGAATTAACCGTTACTCCTGGAACGACGAGGGTAAAAGTCACGGTACCGGCCAAAAACGGATTGTGTGGGTTATTTCCGGCAATGCTGCCGTTGGCATTTGCATACGTGCCACTTCCCGTACCACCGATAATCGTCTGATCCGGACCTGCCGGCGAATTGATGCCGAAGGCACAAATCACACATGCCGTGATGGTTGAGCCACTATTTCCGGCAGCCCATCCGGTTGGATTAAGCGCGCCTTGGAGCGAAGCAGCGCCCGCGTTGTTGATATCGGTTGACTGTGTGCTGTTGCTTGCCGAAAGGGAAACGGCGCCGCCATTGTAGCCGCTCACCTGGAAATAAACACCGCTGATGTTTTGACCGACGCTGACAACCTGGGCGTTGGTCAAATTGTTGTTAAGTGTAATTGTGACTGTTCCGTTTCCGGCAACAATCGTTCCGGTAACGTTAGTAGTACTGCATGCGGGTCCAGTGCAAACTGAGATCGGATCAGCCTTTGCGGTTCCATGGGTAAAAGCAAGAAAGCCAAAGGCGGCAAGGGCCAGCACTGAGTTCTTGAGGTTCAAAAAGCTGGGCATTTCATTGTCTCCTTAGGGGTGAAGATTCCTTCTCTCCAAGCCGCAGCCTTGGAGCAGATTAGTATCGTTAGAGGCGTGGAGAGGCGAGCGATGCGGGGCAAGTGCGGCGCTCAGACAAACCAGCCAAACAAGCCTCTCTCGGTCGGGGCGAGAGAGTAATTAAAGTTGCACGTGCCCGTTTCTTAGCAAAACAGAGGCCAGCACTTTGCTGCCAATTAGACTTAGAGAATGTGGCGGTTTCCTGTATGTCCGACAGGCATGTTTCTGCCAGTTGAACCGAGAAGTCTGGTATTCAGACCACCGCGTCTAGACTTTAGACGTCGAGATCGGATCCTTCTAGTCAACCACATAATTGGATTTGGCGGCGAGGATTTAAGTGGGGAGAAATGTGTTCCACCATGTCTCACCAGTTAGCGGGCATGTTACGATTCGATCCAAATGACAAGACCACAATCTACCGAAGCAGCGGACTACTATTTCAAATACATCGATCTCATTACGAGCGAAGAGATCGTGCCTACGTTCAAGGACCAGTTGGGCCAGACACTTCAGTTCCTCGAAGGGATCTCTGAGGAGCAGAGCCTGCACGCGTACGCGCCGGGAAAGTGGACCATCCGTGAATTGTTAAGCCATGTGAACGATGGCGAGCTCGTATTTCTCGGGCGTGCCTTCTGGTTCGCGCGCGGGTTTCAGGATCCGCTTCCCAGTTTCGACCAGAACATCGCGGTTCAACATGCCCACGCAAACGAGACCTCCTGGGCCGAGCTGATTGAAGAGTTCAAGCACCTGCGCTCGGCGTCGATTTCGTTCTTCAAAACTCTGCCGCCCGAGGCTTGGTCGCGGACCGGGATCGCAAGCGATAACCCGGTTACTGTGAGGGCTTTAGCCTACATCATGGCGGGCCACGTCGCGCACCACACCAACGTCCTCCGTGAGAAATACCTATAGGTCGTATAGGACTTTTAGGACCTATTTCGGGCTATTTCTCACGATCAACAAATACCGTCTTGTTTTAACCGCCCTTTCGGGTGTACTCTTGAACCCTGCGGAGTCATCTCACTCCGGCTTCCACAGTCCGCAGGCCCCATTCAACAACCAGCAATCCAGGAGATCGCATGAAAAGGTGCCCCCAGTGTGAGTTTATTTACGAGGACGACCAGAGCCTTTGCGATATGGACGGCGTTCTGCTGGTTTTAGACTCCAGAAATCTGCCTAATCACCACGCGCTGGCAACGGTGCCAGCCAAACCTCAACCGCGACGAAATCGTGCCGTTCCAGCATTTGCTACATTGATTCTAGCCCTCGTGCTCGGGATGGTCTATTACGTATCGACGCAGCGAAAGGCCATTGAACCGGTCATCGAAACCCCGGCGGCGAACGCTGCCACTTCGAATCCGGTTCCGGAAGTAAATCCCACTCCGCAGGCGCAGCCGTCCCAGGAAAGTGAGGCCAGTCAGGTTCCCACCCAGACTGAAGAGCCAAAGCCGGCACCCACTAAACAAACCGCCACAGTGCCCGTCAAAAAAGCGCCAGTCAAAAATGCAAGCACCTCAACCTCGAGTGAGCCTAAGAAGAAGGACGACTCGAAAGTCGGTTCAATGCTCAAAAAGACCGGGCGCATTCTGAAGAAGCCCTTCAAATTCTGAGCGTCATGAAACGTTGCCCCCAATGCCTCTTCCTCTATCCTGACTCGGACGAGCGTTGCGACTTCGACAAAACTCTGCTCGAAGCGGTTGACGAGGCCGAGATCGAATCTGCGACGCGCTCGACCCGACCAAAACGCAGAGTGTTACCCGTTGTGGTGGCTGCTGGTCTATTACTCGGCGTTTTTGTGTGTGCGATCTACTACGCCGTCAGCCGTCAATCGCAAAAGGCCGCCGCTGCGCCGCAAACGTCGAGCACGCCAGTACCCATCGCTACTCCGCAACCCCCATTGCCTTCGCCTTCGCCCACGGTTTCACCTTCACCATCGCCATCTCCATCTTCGAAAGCTCTTGTTGACCCAACTCCGAGAGCGGCCCACTCACGCGCCAGCACCGATCCGGTCTCAACGAGCGGACCAGGGATCGGAAACCGGCAAGGCGGCAAACCCGTAATAATGTTGACCAGCGGCGCAAAGATCGAGGCCGACGAGGTTTGGCGAACCAAAGATGGTATATGGTACAGGCGCAATGGAATGGTTA
This sequence comes from Pyrinomonadaceae bacterium, assembly GCA_025937955.1. GTDB lineage: Bacteria > Acidobacteriota > Blastocatellia > Pyrinomonadales > Pyrinomonadaceae > PSRF01. The sequence goes on along the minus strand of JAICQI010000287.1, from coordinate 4,160 downwards.
CCCTGTTGAAACGTGGACAAGTCAAAACGATCGTGACGCGTTAATAAAGCGATATCTCACCAGGAGACAACATGAGACTATCGGCTTCCATCCTCGCTCTAGTTCTGCTTTTAGCTGTAGCGCTTTCCTGTAACCTTGCCGAACGATTGGGCGGTGACGACAAGGGCGTAATGGTAGACAGCCTTTGGTCTGACGTACCGCCTTTCCCTGGCGCCACCAAAACGGACATAAAGCTGCCGTTGCCGATGCGTATTATTTTCGGCAGGATGATGAAGGGAAAACTATCCTTCATCACTTTTCGCACGGATAAGTCGCAGCAGGAAGTGAAAGATTTCTATTCCGGCAATATCATGACCGGCGCGGGTTGGACTCGCATCGACGACAGCTGTTTTCGCGACACGGAAGACATGCGTACTGGCGGCGCGATGTGCCACTTCACAAAGGGTGGTCCAAAACAGGAAATGATCGTGATCATGGTGCAATCTGAGTCCTCAGGCACCTCCATCTTCTATACGCGCTTCGACATGACCGAGCAGCAGCGCCAGTAAGCCGCAGATACACTGATAAAAACCGGATAAGAACGGATTCGATTATCAGGCCTTTGTGCCACCGGCGTTCTAATCCTGTAGAATACCCGCGAGCCCCCAAGGGTCGTACGATATTGAGGGTCGCGTGCGGTGAGTTCTTACATTTCATTGACCAGCGCCGTTAGTTCGGGCGACGAAAATGCTGTATCCGCTTTACTGGCCAATGGCGCAAACGTAAACGAGAGGACGAGCGGCGGCCAAACCGCGCTCATTTTCGCGGTCGTTCGCGGTCACACAAGTATCGTCCGGCTGCTCGCCAACGCCGGCGCCGATCCATACGAACGCGACAATCTCGGTCTCAACGCCATCGACTGGGCGCAGCGTAGGGGCGCGACCGAAGCGATCCAGATTCTCACCAGCATTCCTCGATCGAGTACTCCTCCAAGAAGAATAACGATCAACCTCGAAGAACCGCAGCCTCAAGTAACTGCACCCGAACCCGCAGCTGAGACTCGCGAATCCATCTCGGAAGCTGAAAAGAGTCGCCGCTGGGTCACCGGGCTCAAGCAAAGGTTGGACGAGCAAGCGCAGCGACGCACGACCCCTAGCGAGCCGCCGCCACAGCAGGAAGCAGTAGCTCCTGAACCAGAGCCTGTAAAACCCGAGCCGCCGCCACCACCAGCACAGCCACCGGCAGAGCCCACAAGGGCTCATTCATCAAGAATTCTGACGGCACAGCCACCCGTCGCCGAAACTGGAAAACGGAAGCGTTGTCCGAAGTGCGACGCGATCTACAACAGCGATCTGCTGTCGTACTGTGCCTACGACATGGCGCCACTCATCGACGCAGACGCGCCGCTACCCTCTGAGGCGCCGCCACCAAAGCAGAATCCGCCGTTGTTCTGGATCATGGTGATCATTACCCTCTTCGCATCGATCGCTATCGGGTCGCTGATCACCGCTTATCTCTACAAATCAAACCAGGCGGCTGCCAGCACCGCCGCTGAAAAGACAGTTCAAAAGGGATCGGCCGAACTGGGCGGAAACCTTGTAGGCAAAGCCGTGTCTCTGCCGGAGGCCGAATGTCCTGTGAGAGGACGCGAACCGGTATCAGGAACTGTAACGGTTTTTGTTTTGGTTGCGAAAAACGGGCAGGTCTACAAGGCGCGAGGCTCGGGCGGCGACTGGCTCATGCGCGGCTGCGCCACTGAAGCCGCAATGAAATCAACCTTCGATCCCGAAAAACTCAGCGACCGCGAAGGCGAAGGCACGATCACCTACACGTTCAAGCCTTGATTGGCCACAAAAAAGCACAAAAGGCTCAAAAATGATTACGGAAGCTCCTTCTTAATGCGAGGATTCTTTTATTAAGCAAATTTTTCTTTTTGTGCCCTTTGTGCCTTTTTGTGGCTAGGCTTTCTTTTTTGTGCTTCTTTGCGGCTTGTCCTATTCTTTGAGGCATGGTCGACTCCCAGCAGACGCGCATCCTTCCGGATGAGCTTCGCACGACTGTTTCCCTCGCTCCCGGCACAATCCTGCGCGAACGCTACCGGCTCGATAGTGAGCTCGGTCGCGGCGGGATGGGCACCGTCTATCGCGCCACCGATCTCGAACTCCGGCGCGAAGTCGCTGTGAAAATTCTATCGGCCACGAGCCAGACCTCAGATGGACGCGAGCGCCTGGTGCGCGAAGCACGCGCAGCTGCCGCACTCAATCATCCGCACATAGTTACGATTCACGACGTCGGCGAAGCGAGTGGCTTCCCGTTTCTCGTGATGGAGCTTGTGAGTGGACCACGTCTCTCAGACGTGCGTCCTAACGATTTCGCGCGTGTAGTCGCGATCGCAGTCCAGATCTGTGACGCGCTCGAACACGCACACGCTAACAGCATCGTTCATCGCGATCTCAAGCCCGACAACGTCCTGCTGTCCGGCACCAGCGGCAGCAACGTGAAGCTCGCCGACCTCGGACTCGCACTGCCTGCTCACGACGCTCGCATCTCGCGCGCCGGCGTTATCGTGGGCACGGCTGCTTACATGGCTCCCGAACAAGCACTGGGCCAAACGGTCGACGGGCGTGCCGATCTCTACGCACTCGGCGTTCTGCTTTACGATCTGACCACCGGTCGCGTGCCTTTCACCGGCGACGATCCGTTGACCATCATCTCGCAGCACGTACACGCGCACGTTGTTCCGCCACGCGTGCTTCGCTCGGACATACCACACGCCCTGGAAGCAATCATCATCCGCCTGCTCGCAAAAAATCCGGCACAACGTTTCAGCTCCGCGGCAGAAACTCGAGCAGCATTACTCAACTCACTAAACAGCGAAGACGGATCTTCATCAACCGACAGCGCGCCATCGGTCGCGATTCTCGACGCACTCTCGCGCGGTCGTCTCGTCGGTCGCAATGCGGAGCTCGCGGAGGCGCGCGAGCTGTGGCAGCGGGCTCGCGAAGGACGCGGACACGCAGTACTGCTCAGCGGCGAACCAGGCGCAGGCAAGACGCGTCTCGCGCGCGAGATCACGATCCAGGCCGCGGTTGATGGCGCTGTCGTGTTGAGCGGCGGTTGTTATGAATACGAAGCCACCACTCCTTACTTGCCTTTCGTCGAAGCATTCCGTCGCTGGGTGCGTGAAGAGAAGAGCGACGACAACCTGCGCGAGATCCTATGCGACGCAGCAATCCAAATTGCCAAACTCGCACCCGAAATCGAAACTCGTCTCGGACCATTTCCCGAGCGTCCCGAACTAGCGCCACACGAAGAACGCCTTCTTTTCTTCGACGCCGTCGTGCAGGTCTTCTCTGCAATCGCGCAACGCCAGTCACTGCTCTTTTACGCTGACGACTTGCACTGGGCCGATCGCGGCACGCTCTGGCTGTTGAGCCACCTGCTGCGCCAACTGCGCAACGAACGCATGCTGATCGTCGGTGCTTATCGCGAAACAGAGCTGGATCGCGCACATCCGCTGGCGAAAGCTCTCGTCGATTGGAATCGCGAAAGATTGATCACGCGCATCGCGCTGCGGCGCTTCAACGAATCTGAAACTACCGATCAACTCGGCGCACTTCTGGGCGAGAACGTCAGTGGTGAATTTGCACTTGCGGTGCATCGCGAGACCGAAGGCAATCCGTTCTTCGTCGAGGAAGTGCTGAAGGCGCTGATCGAGCGCGGATCTGTGCGTCGCGAGAGCGGTCGCTGGCACCGTTGCGACGTGGCCCAACTACTAATCCCGCAAAGCGTCAAAGAAGCGATCGGCAATCGTCTCGATCGCGTCAGCCAGAACTGCAACGAAGTGCTGCGCATCGCGGCCATACTCGGCAAAGTTTTCACTTTTGAAGAACTGGCCGCCGTAGCTGAACAAAACGAAGACGCGCTCCTCGATGCACTCGACGAAGCCTCGGGCGCGCAACTGATCGCCGCCGGATCGGCAGACTCGTTCAGCTTTACGCACGACAAGATTCGCGAAGTGCTTTACGAAGAGCTCAATCCGATTAGACGCCGCCGCTTGCACCGCCACGTCGCGGAAGGCTTGAAGCTACGTTGCAATAAGTCTCAATGCGCTGTTGAAAAGTTGGCCCATCACTACATCCAGGCCGGCGATTATGAACAGGGTTTGGAGTACGCGAAAC
>JAICQI010000805.1 GCA_025937955.1 Pyrinomonadaceae bacterium | reverse complement strand
CGGGTATTTGCGATGGACAAGAATTGGATCACGCTGACGCCGCGATTGCCGAAGTCCGGGCTGCTGCCCGACGACCCGAAGCTTATCGAGCGAATCGTCTCCGTCGGGAAAAAATAGGTCCGATTGGACCTATTTTCCCTTGACGCCCGCTCACGTCTCGCCTTATAAGAGCACAACATTCGTAGCCCCGTTCCTCTCGCCCGTTTAACGGAGTTCTAAAATCGAGGATCGAAAAACCCATGCGTACCCTTACCCCCGGACAGTGGTATCTTCGCTTCACTTGCGAACACTGCAATGAAAAAGAGATTCTCTTCGCCGATCTCTCGCGCGGTGAGTCGAAGATCAAAGCCACATACATCGTTGAGTGTTCGAGCTGTTCTCACACAGGCTCATACGACGGCGACGACATCGAGCGTTATCAGCATCCCTCAAATGGGGATACTTGAATCGGTCGTCCGTTGATTGGTCCTTTCAACTACCAAACACAATCCCATGATGAAATAAAACACAGTGACTACCTCAGAGTCGCCCCAGTTGTAATGGACCAGGCCACTCGTAAAGAATCCAATCGCGCCACCCAGCGCCCCGACAGCTAACCCGCGCGGGAAATCCTCAATTGCTTCGCGCCGCGCACTGCGCCAGAGCATGCGGACGTAAATCCCCAGCAGGATCAGCCACACGATCAGCGCCGGCACACCACGCTCGAGTGCAATCTGCAGCAGGTTCGAGTGCATGTGGCCGATGGGCTGGCGTCCGTTGTCAAACAAACCCCACTCACGCCAGTGCCCCTTGATCGAATCAACACCGACGCCTAATAGAAGATGACGCGGTTTACTAACCAACAGTGCGAATCCTTCCTGCCAAACCGTTTGCCGCCAGCTCGTCGATTGATCGGCTTTGTCGATGAAGCTGATGCCTCGTCTTTGTTGCAGCAGCACGACGCTCGCCAGCACGAGGGGGATCGCACAAGCGCCAACAATCAAGATCGTTCGTCGTGAGGAGGTCAACAGCAACATCACGACCACCGAAACCGCAAAACCGATCCACGAAGCGCGCGTGACTGTCGCTGCGAGTGCAAAAACGAGCCCCGCGACAGCAAGGAACAGCAGCACGCCCGTCAGGTTCTTTTTCTGCTTGAGTGCGAGAAAGACGCCCAACGCCAGCGAGGCGATGAGTTGCAGCACTTCGGCGTAGGTGACCCAGTGGTTGAAAAATCCGGTGGCACGCCAGTCGCGGCCGCGCGACCAGTCACTGATTCCGAGTTGCTCCAGTGCACTCGTGCCCGGAAGCAATTGTCCGCGCGGTATCTCGAGCACGGGCGTCCATTCAACGCGATAGATACTGACTTTTGCGGGCGACGTTCCCGCAGCAAGCGCCGCCGCCAGCTCTTGCGGGCTCTCGACCGGTTTCCCGTCAATTTGCCAGATTGTGTCGCCGTCGACGATGGGCGCGGGTTGGGTAACGGTTCGCGTTTGAAACACTGCTTTCGTCAGCGGGCTCGCTGGCGCGACACCCTGAACCTTCACGCCTTTGCCGATCGCTACCTGTCCAGCAGTCAGAAACACATTGATCATGCATGAGGCGATCAGCGTCAGTGACAGCAGTCGTACCTCACGCCACGAACGGACGTTTTGAGATACCAGGTACACGATGGTGAACAGACTCGCCGCGCGCATCTTTCCGATCGACATGATCGGGTTGTATGAAAAGACCGCCGAGATACCGCTGAGGATGAAGAACCCGAATAATGCGTAATCGACGGGCGAGCGAGATAGTTTGGGGCGTGGATAAACAATGAGTCGCGCAATCCACAAAACCATCCCCAACAGCCATGCCGCCTGTGTCGCTGCAATCGAGTGAGGCGCAAACAGGGCGATCAGAAACAGGCAGCCGATGATGGCGCGGTCAAGCGCAGTCGAAATCTCCATACGCGGCATATTAGAATGCTCTTGGTCTACTAACCTATTTCTTTACGGTAAACCTTATGCGTCTCATATTAATCCTGTTAACCCTCTTTCTATCCGTCCAATCCCAGGCACAATCACACGCCGAGCTGGTTAAGACAATCCAGGACGACCCGCGTGTTAAAGCCGCCTTTGATCATATCGACAAAGACCGCGACGCGATCCTGCGCGAATGGATCGCCATCACCGAAATCAACGCGCCGTCAAAACAGGAACAGGAACGCGCCAGGTTTATCGAGAGCCTGCTGCGCAAACACAAGCTCGAGATTCGTTACGACTCCGCCGGCAACCTGATCGCCACGCGCAAAGGCACTAGCGGTGGACCAGTGACCGTGTTCGATGCGCACATGGACACAGTCTTCCAACCCGGTCTGAAGATCAAAGCCACTGTGCGCGACGGTCGTGTTTATGCGCCCGGAGTCGGCGACGACACGCGCAACATTGAAGCACTGCTCGCGACGATTCGCGCACTCGACGCCGCCAAGATCAAAACTAAAGGTGATCTGGTCTTCCTATTCACGACTGACGAAGAAGTCGGAATGACCGGCGCGAAACAGTATACGAAAGATAACAAGGGCAAGGTGGACTACTACGTGGCGCTCGACGGCGGTTACGAAGGATTCACGTATGCCGGCATCGGCATCAACTGGTATCGCCATCATTTTATTGGGCCAGGCGGCCACACGCGTTCCCGCACTCCGCCGTATTCCGCGACGCTGCCGTTGGCTCGTGCTATTGCACGCATTTACGAGTTGAAGGTTCCCACCAGTCCTTCGTCTAACTTGAATATCGGGATGTTAGGTGGATCGGAAGTGGTTAACGCGAAAGCTGCGGACGCGTGGTTCAGCGTTGATCTGCGCTCGACCAGCAACGACGTCATCGCGGATCTGGAGAAGAAGATCGCGATGATCCTTGACGAAGAAGCGAAGCGCGCAGGGCTGACGGTAAAGACGGAGGTGATCTCTGCGTCGCCTGCGGCGGTCCTGCCCGGCAACCGCGAATCAAATCT
>JAICQI010000654.1 GCA_025937955.1 Pyrinomonadaceae bacterium | reverse complement strand
TACGCAAATAAAACGCAGATCTGATCTGCGTTCATCTGCGTTCATCTGTGGCTAAATATTATTTCTTTCCGTGAGCGATCTTGATGGCTTCGGGTAGTTGTCGCAGACGCAGCATCGAGATCACGCCAAACAACGGACCCGGCGCGAGGATCATGAATGCGTAGCGCCAGCCCTTTGCAGCCGCCAGCTTCGGAATCAACTCGATTGAGATCGTCGTCAACAGGAACCCGATACACATTTGGATCGTCAATGCAGTGCCGATGTACTGCGGATCTCCAAGCTCGGTGACGCATGAAGAGAACTGCGCCGAGTCAGCCACAACCGTCGCACCCCAGATTGCGGCAACCACTAACAGCAACAACGGACTGCCACCGTAAAGCAGTCCGATCACTAAACAACACGTGCCGCTAATCGCCATCGCCCACGACGTGACTAAAGTTCTTCCCACACGATCGGCAACGAGACCCGCGACAACACAACCAATCGCGCCTGCGCCGATAACAAGAAACGACCCAAGCTCAGCCAGCCGTGGATCTCCATTCTGCGTCGCGAGACTCGCGCGAATCATCACCGGGATCCAGATCCACATGCCGTAGAGCTCCCACATGTGCCCGAAGTAACCAAAGCTCGCCAGCCTTACGCCGCGATTGCTGAACACCCTGACAATCTGCGACACGTCAAACTTCGCCGGCGGCAGCGCGAATGGACCATCCTCGACAAAGAAGAGCACGATCAGTCCACCGATAGCTGCCAGCAACGAAACGAAAAGCATGTTCGAGCGCCAGTTGCTGCTTCCGAGCGCATTGACGAGATAAGGCGTGGCCTTACCCATCGTCAGCGCTCCTACCAGAACGCCGAGCGCCATGCCGCGCCGTTCACGAAACCACGTCGCCATGATCTTCATGCCCGGCGGGTAGACTCCTGCGAGACAAACACCGGTCAGGAAACGCAGCGCAATCGCAGTTGACGGATCGTGTACGTAGAGACCAAAGACTGCATTCACAGCAGCGCCGAGAAATGCGGAAACGGCGAAGAGATGTCGCGTGCTAATGACGTCAGGCAGGTTCAACGTCGCGCTGACGAGCGTGCCGGCAACGAAGCCGAGCTGAACGGCGATGGATACCCAGCTAATTTGCGAAGGAGATAGTTGCCATTCGAGTGTGAGTGCGGGAACGACGGCGGAACCGCTGAACCAAAGCGCCATCCCCAGCAACTCCGCAATGGAGAGAAGCGTCAGTGCACGCCAGCGTCGTGGACTCGGGATCGACATCTAAGAATCAAGCAACAGGTTCTTTTCTCTTATGTGCCTTTTGTGCCTTTTTGCGGCTATGGTCCAAGTCTTTCCTCGTGCGCCACAAACACCGTCGCCAGCTCATTCAACCCTTCCGCATCCTGATCGTCGAACCTGCCGATAAGCGGACTATCAAGATCGAGCACGCCAAGCAGTCGTTCGCCATCAAACAACGGCACCACGATCTCCGAATTCGAAGCCACGTCGCACGCGATGTGACCGGGAAATTCATGCACATTCGGCACGATGATCGTTTCCAATTGCTGCGCCGCCACGCCGCACACGCCCGTTCCCAGCGGAATGCGTACACAAGCCGGGTTACCCTGGAACGGTCCAAGCACCAACTCCTCGCCCTGGAGAAAATAGAACCCGGCCCAGTTCACGTTCGGCAGTGAATTGAACAGCAGCGCGCTGAAGTTCGCCGCGTTGGCGATGAGGTCGTGCTCGCCTTTCAAGAGGCTCAACAGTTGCACGACGAGGTTTGCGTATAGCTGCTCCTTGTGGTTTGTTTCCGGCGACTTGGCCCGTAGCTTTGCAGCTTTCTTCTTGCTCGTCTTCTTAGCAGTGGCAGTTGTCTTTCGCGTGGGTTTCTTCTTTGCAGTTCGAGAAGTCATGTTTCCTTTGATTCCTCCATTGCAGGCCGGATGCTGATTACCACCGACTTTGACACCGGGGTATTGCTCTTCAATGCGACGCTGCGCACCGGCACTAAAACATTCGCTTCCGGAAAATAAGTCGCGGCACAGCGGCGTGGAATATCGTAAGGCACAACCGTAAAGCGCCGCGCAATTCGTTCTTCACTTTCAAAATGGCTGACCAAGTTTACAACTTGTCGCGCGTGCAAGCCCGCCGCGGCGATGTCATCTTGGTTGAGAAACACGACACGACGATCGTCACTGATGCCGCGATAGCGATCGTTCGAGCTGTAGATCGACGTATTAAACTGATCGTGACTGCGGATCGTCATCATCAAAAATTGATCGGGTTCGAGATCATGTCGCGGCAACTCGTGAACAGTAAACTCGGCCTTTCCGCTCCTGGTGTTAAAGACTCGATTGCGCGCAGCGTTGGGCAGATAGAATCCACCGGGCTCGCGAACCCGTGCGTTGTAATCATCAAATCCCGGGACCACACGTTGAATCGCATCGCGGATTTTATCGTAATCACTGGCCAGCTCTTCCCAGTTGACCGTGGTGCGATGCTCGAACGTGGCGCGCGCAAGACGTGCGACGATCTGCGGCTCGCTCAACAGCTCTTCAGACGCAGGCGCGAGCGAGCCGCGCGAAACCTGCACCACGCCCATCGAATTTTCGGTCGTGACAAACTGTGGTCCGGTCTCTTGCAGGTCGATCTCGGTGCGACCGAGACACGGAAGAATCAACGCGCGATCTCCGGTTATCAAATGTGAACGATTCAATTTAGTGGAGACGTGCGCGGTCAGGCGACAACTGCGCAGCGCAGCGGCAGTAAAGTCGGTATCGGGTGTTGCTGAAAGAAAGTTGCCGCCGAGTGCAAAGAAAATCTTGGCGTGGCCGTCGTGCATTGCCTGGATTGCCCTGACGGTGTCGAAGCCGTGATTTCGCGGCGGCTCGAAGTCGAATGCTTCACCGAGCCGGTCGAGAAAGGTTTCCGTGGGTCGCTCCCAGATCCCGACGGTGCGATCGCCCTGTACGTTGCTGTGACCACGCACGGGACACAAGCCGGCGCCAGGCTTTCCGACCTGCCCGCGCATAAGCATCAGGTTCACGATCTCCTGTATGTTGGCGACGGCGTTGCGGTGTTGCGTCAGCCCCATGGCCCAACAAAAGATCGTGCGCTCCGATGCGACGAAGATCTCTGCCGCTTGTTCGATCAGTTCCCTCGCCACGCCGCTCTGTTCGACGATCTCGTCCCACGAGACACTTTGCAGAGCCGAGACAAACGATTCGAAACCGTCAGTGTAGTTATCGATGAAATCGCGATCGAGTGCGCCTTCACGCGCGAGCACCGCTTTCGAGATTCCTTTCAATAGCGCTACGTCGCCATTGATACGCACCTGCAAAAACAGATCTGCCAGTTGTGTGCCCGAGCCGAGCAGTCCGAGCACGTGCTGCGGGTGTTTGAAGCGCGTCATGCCCACTTCGGGCAGTGGATTGATGTGGACGAGTTTGCAGCCGTTGCGTTTCGCGTGCTCGAGGGCAGCCAGCATGCGCGGGTGATTGGTGCCCGGATTTTGACCGATGACAAAGATCGCCTCCGCTTTGTCGAAATCTTCAAGCGTGACAGTTCCCTTCCCGACGCCAATCGTCTCACTCAACGCCGAGCCGCTCGACTCGTGGCACATGTTTGAACAATCGGGCAGATTGTTTGTGCCAAACTGGCGCACAAAGAGTTGATAAAGAAACGCGGCTTCGTTACTGGTGCGGCCCGAAGTGTAGAAGATCGCCTGATCCGGATAGTTGAGCGAATTTAATTCAGCGGCAACCAGTTCAAAAGCATCTCCCCAGCTCACGGGTTCGTAGTGAGTCGCGTCACGTCGCAGCAACATCGGATGAGTGAGTCGTCCCTGTGCGTTCAGCCATTGATCGGATTG
>JAICQI010000455.1 GCA_025937955.1 Pyrinomonadaceae bacterium | reverse complement strand
GTTTGGTCCATGGCACGGGGTTGAAAAGCTTGCTGAGGCGATTAAATTGATAACGACGGGCGGCCACGGAGAGCCGCCCCTACAAAGACTCCGGTTTTTGTTGGTGGGAAGTGGGAGTTTGCACGCTGAGGTTGAGAAGCAACTGGAGAGTGAGACGAAGGCGGGCCGCGTAATCTTCACCGGCGCAGTGGCGCACGATCGGGTGCCGAAGCTTTTGGATGCCTGCGACATACTGGTTGCGCCACATGTTCCACTCGCAGACGGGAGTGAGTTTTTCGGGTCGCCAACCAAAATTTTTGAGTACATGGCGATGGGAAAGGCAATCGTTGCGAGCCGGCTGGGCCAAATTGGTGAAGTGCTTGTTGACGAGGAAACGGCGTTGCTCGTCGAGCCGGGGAATGTGGACGAGCTCGGGAACGCGATTGTGAGATTGATCGAATCAGAGGCGTTGCGAAAACGTCTGGGTGCACGGGCGCGGGAAGTTGCCACGCGTGAGCACACATGGATACACAACGCCCAGCGCGTACTCGAGGCGTATCAGGATTTAACAGGATGAGCGGTCTGGCTGAAGAGAAGGTGCGTGCGCGCGAGCAATGGACCCTCGATCCCTGTGGGGCCGTGACCGATCGCGAACACGAGTTCGGCACGCGCGAGTTCTTCGACAACGTGGAGCACCATCGATACACAGAGTACGCTGCCTGGATGCCGCGGGTGATGGGCTTCGACAAGTTTCGCGATGCGCGCCTGCTTGAAATTGGGTGTGGCATGGGCACCGACCTGTTGCAGTTTGCGCGCGGTGGTGCGTGCTGCACCGGCATTGATCTAACGCCACGCTCGATCGAGATCACACGCCATCGTTTCCGACTCTACAACGCCGACGGCGCTTTCATGATCTCTGACGGCGAGCACTTACCGTTTCGTGATGCGAGCTTCGACGTAGTCTACTCAAACGGAGTCTTGCACCATACTCCCGACACCGCGGGCGCGATACGCGAGGTCCATCGCGTGCTGCGTCCGGGTGGAACGGCGAAGGTGATGCTTTACCATCGCAATTCGTTGAACTACTGGGGCGATATCGTGTTGCGACGAGGGGTGCTGCACGCTGACTTTTTGCGTGGTCGTTCGGTGGCGGAAATAATGAGCCGGATAGTTGAGTTTAGCAGCCACGACGCGCGACCATTAGTGAAGGTTTACAGTCGCAAAGAGGCGCGTAAGCTGTTCAGTTTGTTCAAGAGCGTTACGATTGAGGTGGAACAATTAACTCGCCCTGAGCTGCGCTTCCTCTCGCCGCTCGTTTCAGAGTCGATGCTTGATAGGCTGCGAAAATGGATCGGCTGGAACGTGATCGTCACCGCAGTTAAATGAAGAAACAGCTCGCTATACTGTTCGCGTTAGCGATAGTCGCGATTAGCGTACGGGTCCTCACGCTTCAGTTTATGCGTGCGCACCTCCACGATCCGGCGTGGTTTCAAACTGGATCTTACGCAAAGTTTGATCGACAAGCGCGCGACATTCTTGGCGGGCGACAAAACCTTTTCTGGATTGACGACCCAACTCGTACAGATCTCGTCCAGTATCCACCGGCATTTCCCGCACTCCTGGCATTTATCTACAAAGTTACCGGCCACACTTCAGCTTACTCGGCTCAACTCGTGTTGTGGGCTGTCGATGTGGTGCTTTCGTTGTTGTTGATCGCGGGTATTGCCGCAAGCGCTTTTGGTTGGCGCGCTGCGATCGCGAGCGGCTTTCTCGTCGCCCTCTCGCCACTCTTCGCCATGTACGGCGCATATCCTTCAGCGGACGTACCCACTACGTGGTTTGTGCTCGGCGGCAACTGGTTGTTGTTGCTGGCGCTGCAACGCCGGAATGTGCGGCTGGCGATCGGTGCGGGCGTGTTGCTCGGCGTCGCGTGCTGGTTTCGTGTGAATCCGTTGTACTTGTGCGTGGGTTGGGCGTTTGCGCTCCTCGTGTTAATCCCGGGAATATGGCCACTGAAGTTGAAGATGAGTGCAGCCGCGTTGCTTGCGACCGTGGTTGTGATCTCTCCGATCGTGATTCGCAACTATCTTATGTTTCCGGATTTCACGCCAACGGGAGGAACGATCGGCATAAACCTTTGGGAGGGTCTCGGCGAAACCGAGCTCGGCCGGCAACATGGATTTCAGTTTGGCGACGATAAGGTGGCTGAGCGCGAGCGCGTAAAGATGGGTTGGCCGGCAGATCGGCCATTTGATATTCAATGGCCGGACGGGATTCGACGCGACCGCGAACGCGCGCGCGAGTCGCTCGCATTTATCAAACAACATCCGGTCTGGTATTTCGGCGTGATGCTCGGTCGCATGTGGGGCATGTTGAAAGTCGCGGGCGATCCGGTGCCGTACTGCGGCATCAGTGGGATAAACGTGACCAGCAGAAAATGTCTGCCGCCGCACTGGCAAGGCGGAATCCTCGCGCTGGGCGTGAACGTGTTAGGGATGGTTCAGAGTGTCGCACGCTATCTCTTTTTGCCGCTGGCGGCGTTTGGGATCTACGTCGCCGCGCGCAAAGATTGGCGGATTGCTTGTGTGCTACTCGTGACCGTACTCTACTATCTGGTGCCGGGCACGGCTGCGCACACTGAGATACGTTATGTCTTGCCGATGCACGGGCTACTGATCGTGTTCGCCGGTGCCGGTGTCGATCGGTTAATCGGTGTAATCCATGGCGCATAAGTAGATGAGGGAAAGCATAGCCAATCCGTTGCCGCGGGAGATGATGGAGCATACCTATCCCATCCTCTTTCGCGTGGAGCAATCGCACTGGTGGCACATCGGACGCCGGCGCATTCTCGCCGGCTTCGTGGAAGACATTTGCCGGCGCGTGACTGATCGTCGGCCGCGGATTCTTGACGTCGGTTGCGGCACAGGCGCCAATCTTCTGATGCTCTCGAAATATGGAGACGCCGAGGGCGTCGACGTTTCGGAAGACGCACTCGCGTTCTGTCGCGAGCGTGGGCTAGACAAAGTAAAGCTTGGCGCCGGCGAAGAACTTCCTTACGAAGATGGCACGTTCGATCTCGTAACGGCGTTCGACGTTGTCGAACACATGGACGACGATCTCGCGGGGCTCAAAGAGATGCGACGAGTGTTGCGACCCGGCGGACGCGTGCTGTTGTTTGTGCCAACATTCATGTTTCTGTGGGGCGTGCAGGATGACGTCAGCAACCATCGCCGTCGTTATCGACTATCCGAATTGAGACGTGTGCTTGAGAAAGCCGGCTTCGAAATCGAACGCACAACATACGCGAACATCACGTTCTTCCTGCCGATACTGTTGATGCGGAAACTGATGCGCCTCACGGGTATCAAAGCCGAATCGGAGAACAACATTAATGTGTCTGCGTTGAATGGGATCCTGGGGCGAGTTTTGGGTAGTGAGAGTTGGGTTCTCCGGTATGTGGATTTGCCGTTTGGCGTGTCGGGATTGTGCGTGGCAAGGGCCGCGGATTAACGCGGATTGTTACGGATTAGTTAAAGGTGCTGCTGAATCGCTCGATAATTTGCTTTGGTGGGGAGGATTGGTGGTATCACCATCCGCACTCCAAGGCCCATCTGATGCGCAAGTTTGCGCAGGCCGGGAATAAGGTCATCTTTGTTAACTCGATTTCGATGGGGTTGCCCGCACTGGCCCACAAGGATCTGCTGCCGCGCATTAGACGCAAGCTCGGAAGTTATTCGAAACTGGCCCGCCGCACGAGTGAGGGAATCACGGTCGTGTCGCCCGCGAGTTTGCCATTTTTTGGCAGCGCGACGGCACGCTCGATCAATCGTCGTTTGTTGGGAGCGCAGCTCAAGCGTCTCGCGCGCAGCCGCGGCTTAACCAACCCCATCCTCTGGATCGCGATACCGACTGCCGCCGACATGATTGGCACGTTCGATGAATCGGCAGTGGTCTATCAGGTGTCAGACAAGTATGATGCGAACACGATGGATCATGCTACCGATCCGGCATTGATACGGCGCCTCCACGAAAAGGCCATCGACGCCGCTGACCTCATCTTTTACTCGGGCCGCAAACTCTTCACCGAAGCAACGCGGGGATGCGAGCGTTCGCACTTGCTCGAACAAGGCGTGGATTACGAACACTGGCGGCGTGTTGGTGAAGGTGCGGTGGAAGTCGCGCCCGAGATCGCGAAGATTCCGCGTCCGCGGTTGGGCTACTTTGGAGCTATCGAGCCGTGGTTGGTTGACCAGGAGTTGATCAAACGCGCGGCACGCGAACGACCCGAGTGGCAGTGGGTGTTCATCGGCAACAAGTCTCGTGGGCTGGAGATTGAAGACTTGCCGAACACACACTTTCTACCGCCCGTCGCGTACGCGGAACTTCCGGCGTATGCGGCTGGATTCGACGTTTGCGTGCTGCCGTGGGAAACTGAGCAGTCTTTTACGAGTTACGGTTCGGCGATCAAGGTGCGCGAGTATCTTGCGACGGGAAAACCGGTGGTGATTTCGCCGCTGCCGGAGTATGAGTTGATGCGCCACGTGCTCCGCATCGCTCGCACGCGTGACGACTTTATTCGCCTGGTTGAAGAGGCGCTGCACGACAAAGATCCGGCAGAAGCTGCGAGACGGCAGGCTGCGGTTGCGTCCGGCACCTGGGATGCTCGGGCTGAGTGGGTGAGTGAGTTGATAGAAAAGGTCCTGGCTAAAAAAGATCTTATGTAGGACTTGGGTCTTGGGTCTTTGGCCTTAGGTTGCAAAGACCCAAGACCAAAAACCTAAGACCAGCAACTATGAAGCAGGTGTTGCAGAACAGAAAAACTGGCAGGCCGTTTGTCGGCGAAGTGCCGGTGCCGGCGTTACAGAAGGGGCGTGTGCTGGTGCGCACCGTCGCTTCGTTGATCAGTGCGGGCACGGAGCGCGCGGCGGTCGAGCTCGTTAGCAAGGGCTTGGTCCAGGAAGCGCGGCAGCGACCAGATCTGGTCAAGGCGGTAGTCGCGAAGGTGAAGAATGAAGGACTGCTCAACACGTTCGCTTCCGTGCGCGACAAGATGGCGGCGTCGCAGGCGTTGGGTTACAGCGCCGCGGGCATTGTTGCGGCAGTGGCGGACGACGTGAGCGAGTTTAAAGTCGGAGATCGGGTTGCGTGCGCGGGTGTAGGGTTTGCATCACACGCCGAAGTGTTGTCGGTGCCGAAGAATCTTTGCGCGCATCTTCCGGAGGGCGTGAGTTTTGAGTCAGGTGCGTACGGTACGCTCGGCGCGATCGCTTTGCAGGGAGTGCGACTGGCTGAACCGACGCTGGGCGAGTCAGTAGTGGTGATC